>CAZJCO010000174.1:0-6624 GCA_964544375.1 uncultured Myxococcales bacterium | reverse complement strand
GCCGATTCTGGGAATGACGGCATCGACCAGATCAAGCGGCTGTCCCTGGTAGATGACGGAGGGCCGCAGAGACGTGATGTTCATGTAGCAGCGGAGATAGTCGACGACGCGTACCTCGTGTCCACGTGACTCGGCCGCCTCCCTTAGTCGCTTGGTTGAGTAGAGGCTTGGTTTGCGGGAAAGAATCAAAATCTTCATTCTTTTCTGTTCCCTTTCAAGAGATACGAGCGTGCAGGGTCGATTACCGCCTTCCTGCGGATTGCCTGGCGGCCGAGCAGCATGCGAAAACCCATGGTATCGCGCCTGGTCAGAGTGATTTCGATCGGCCACGCGAGGTCTCCCAGCGACAGCGTTGTGCGGATAACGGGACGTAACTCCGTATCACCGCTGGAATTGCGCACCCGCCGCATGTCGATGAGTTCGGCTGTCGCCGTGACCGTATGATCCGAGTTTCGTTGCATAGGGTGAACGTCAAAGGTGATGTGCTGTGCGGATCCATGGGATGTCGTGCGGAGATTGAAGGCGTGCAGGGCCGAAGAGCGAGCGCCTGTATCAATCTTTGCCTTGATCGTGACAATGCCGAGATCGGGCAAGGCGATCCATTCGCGCCAGCCGATAACCAATTTGTCGACTGCAGTCCGGCGCTTTGCGGTAGGCCCCGCTGGGATCTTTCCCTTGGGTCTTTTCACGCCTCGTGTAGCCGCTCGATGATCCCGCCGGCACGCTGCTCGTCCGCCGCGCTTTTCAGGGGAAAGTCCGTGGGCAGGTTGAGCGTCGTTAGAACGCCGCCCCAACGGCTTGCCAGCTCGTCGGCAATGATGTCGGCGTGGGCTACCGTGCCAAACTCGGCCGCCATCTCGTCGGGGATCATCGTGTTCATTTCTTCCCAGCGGCCCTCGAGGGACAGCGCGTGCAACTCCTCGCCCATCCCTTTCCAACCGTGTACGGCAAACACCGGATGGTAGGTCCGAGTCGACGCATAGAAGGCGACGCGCCGCTTGAGCAGCTTCCGCTCTTCATCCAGCTCCCGGTTGTTGCGGCCGGTGACGATGATCGGCGCGCCCCACACGTCGATCTCATCGATCGTGCGCCCGGCTCGATGCGCCCCCTCCTTTATAGACGGCAACATGACCTCGCGTACATATTTGGCCGTGCATACGGGATGCACGAACACAGCATCGCAACGTTCACCGGCCAGGCGGCACATGTACGGGTTGACCGCCGCGATACAAATCGGGATGTGCGGGTGATCGATCGGCTGCGGCCGAAACACCGGCGGCAGCATATCGAAGCGGTAATGCTTGCCTTGGAACGGTTGGAGATCGTCGTGGTGCTGAAAACTGTGGAACATTGCGCGGAGGCAATCGACGTACTCACGCATGCGCGGTCCGGGGGCCGACGGCCAGGGGGTAGCGTAACGCCGCTCGTTGTGCCCCTTCACCTGTGTGCCCAGCGCCAGCTCGAAGCGTCCACCGGAAAACCTCTGCAGGTCCCAGGCCATCTGGGCGACGACCATCGGGCTACGGGGAAAGGCGACGGCGACGCCGGTGGCAAGCTGGACTCTCTCGGTGTGTTCGGCCGCCGCCACCAGCGGAAGAAAAGGATCGTGGCCGGCGGTCTCCGGCGCGATGATCAAATCGAAGCCGAGGGCTTCGATCCGCTTGGCCGCTGCGCCGATGCCTTTTACGCCAAGGTAGACGGGTTCGCGAGTGAAACTGTAACCTTCAATCAGTGCAATGCCGACGCGCATGGTACCGAGCTGACTTGTCTTATTTTTTTTCACAATTCAATGCGGCTGCTTGCCAGCGTGCCCCTGCGGAGACCGCTTCCCGCGGTGGGCCGGTCGCGAAATCCTGCCTGCCTCGTGCTAGAATCTTGCTCTCGGGTCCAGAGAGCGGCTAGGTGCGCAGCAGTGGGTAGAAAGCAAGCTAGGAGGACGGCGCGCCGGCGAAGCGAGCGCCGGCTACGCGCCGTCCGGCGCAGGCGCAGCAGTCCGGGAGCCCCGCCCGGGACGATTCAAATTGCCGAAGATGCCCTGGAAACGTCGCTGCACGTCCTCGGCTACGGACCCGATGGTTTCGAGGAACGGGACCTGGGCGCTGTCGAGCAGGTCGCCGAATTTCGCAAACGATGGCCCGTCGTGTGGCTGCAGGTGGTCGGGCTGGGCAGCAAGGACACTCTGATAGAAGTCGGCCGCCACTTTGCCTTGCACCCGCTGTTGCTCGAGGATGTCGTCAACACCCATCAACGAATGAAGATCGAGAGTTACGGAGACGTTCTTTTCGTCGTAATGCGCGTGGTCTCGTTGAATGCCGAAGTCACCACCGACCAACTCAGTATGGTCCTCGGACGTGGATTCGTCGTTACGTTTCAAGAAAGGCCTTCCTCGCATTTGACGCCGATCGAAGAACGGATCCGGAACGGACGACCCCTGCTTTGCCGGTCCGGTAGTGATGTGTTGGCTTACGCCGCGATAGATGCCGTCGTTGATCACTATTTTCCTGTGCTAGACCGGTACGACGAACTGATCGATAAGATCGAGGACGAGGCGCTCCGTGGCGAAGACGAAGCGGTTCTCCGTAAGATCCACGGTGTCAAGAGCGATCTGCTCACTCTACGTCGCACGCTCTGGCCGCTGCGCGAAACTCTAGCGCAGCTTGAGCGCGATGGCAGTGCGCTGCTGAGCGACGAGACCCGAGTGTACTTGCGTGATTGCTATGACCACAGCATCCACCTGATCGAGATCCTGGAGACTTACCGGGAGATTTGTTCAGGCCTCACCGAAGTGTACCTGTCGAGCGTCAGCAATCGGACGAACGAAGTAATGCGGACGTTGACGGTCTTCGCGGCGCTTTTCATTCCGCTGACCTTCGTCGCCGGGTTGTACGGAATGAATTTCGATCGGGACCGGTCTCCGCTGAACATGCCCGAACTCGCTTGGTACTACGGCTATCCGTTCGCGTTGACGATCATGGTCGTCATGACGTTGGCGATGCTTCGGTTTTTTTGGCGGAAGGGGTGGATCGGACGCAAGGGCTCCGGAGATCTAGGGCCCGAATCTTCCTAGCCCTCGCGGCGCTCGCGGTTCTCACCGCGCTACCGGCCTTCCTGCTTAAGAAATTTCTCGAACGCTTATCTCAACGCGGCATGCGACCCGTCGCAGTAGGGGGGCGTCGCCGTCCGTTTGCAGCGGCACAGCGCCCGCTGCTCGTCGGCTTCGGCTTCGAAGACGAGCGGCTGGTACGAGCCGGTGGTCTTGTGGGCTCCGTCACAGAGATCCTCTTTGGCGGACTCTCCGCAGGTGCACCAGGCGTATTTCTTGCCCTGCTCGAGTTGCATCATGGATGGAGTGGTACTGGCAATGCGCGGCTTACTCATGCGGCGATCTCCTTCAAAAGGCGTAAGTCGCGAACTACTGCCACGGAGGGCGGCGCAAGTCCACCACGGTCGAACGCGTCGCGCCGCTGCCTGCGACCTCGCTCAGGACAACGGCTTGCCGCGATACTCGCCGGTGAGCGTGCCGAGAAGATTCGAGATCGGCAGCGCCAGCGCGAGCAACGCAATCACGACGAAAACGATAGCGATGCGTGACATGGGCTTCCCTCCTGGCGCGCGAAGCGCGGTGTGGTGCAGCCCCCCGGACCGACGCTCCGGCGCGACGCCAGCAGTTTAGCGGGTCGATCGGCACAAGGCGAAGACGCCAGCGACGCCGGTACAAAGCTCGGAGCAGAACCTTCGGCCGGCGCTTCTCTTGGTTGCATTACGCCGGGCCGATGCGCTACACCTCGGCATCGAGCAGAAACCGGCGCGCGCCGACGCTGTGGAGGGACGACGATGAGCGACGACTTCAGGCAGGCACTCGACCTGCCGCCGATCGACCAAGTGGGTTTCGTGGTGCCCGACATGGAGGCCGCACTCGCGCTCTACGAGCCTTTGTTCGGGCCCTTTCAGCGGATGGACGCGCCGGTCGAGGGGGCGACCTATCGCGGCGAGAAGAAAGACTGCCGGTTGCGACTGGCCTTCGGCAGAAGCGGCGAGGTCGAAATCGAGCTGATCGCGATCACGGACGGAGAAAGCCCGCACCGTGAATTTCTAGACCGCGGCGGCAACGGCATGCATCACCTGCGCTTTCGAGTGGGCGACGCGATCGATCGCAAGATCGAGGAGGCCCGTGCGTTCGGCTACGAGTGCATCTGGTACAAGCGGATGAGCGATGAGCTCGCGTTTGCCTACCTCGAGCGCGCCGGCGATCCGTTGATCGTCGAGCTGTTGCAGATGGCTTAACGAGCAAGGTGCCGATCTAACCCGCACGCCGATCGCATCGCTGCCAGTCGGTCCCGCGGCGTGCTTCATGACCGGTCGGACGATCGACGTTATCGTCGGTTGCTCG
Source organism: uncultured Myxococcales bacterium (assembly GCA_964544375.1). Classification (GTDB taxonomy): domain Bacteria; phylum Desulfobacterota; class Binatia; order UBA1149; family SPBQ01; genus CAZQYE01. The sequence continues at coordinate 2,234 of CAZJCO010000174.1, read as the reverse complement.
ATTGCCTAGAAGCAACTGCGCGCGACGTGCGAACCCCGCGACCGACGCGCTCGCGATTCTCAAACGCGCGGTTGGACTCTTGGTTCCGCTGATCTGCCCTTAGGCGAAGCTCAAGCGCTCGTGCGCTTTTTGTCGAGCCGCGTCTGGTAGTCGGCGAGGATTCTTCGTGCGACCACCATCTTGTGCACTTCGTCGGGGCCGTCGTAGAGACGTGCGGCGCGTGCCGCCCGGTACATGTCCGACAGCGGTAGGTCGTCCGTGATGCCGGCGGCGCCGTGCACCTGGATCGCCTTGTCGATCACGCTGTGCAGGACGCGCGCCCCGAAGAACTTGATCAGCGAGATTTCTTCGCGCGCCGAGCCCGGACCTTGCTGATCGATTTTCCAGGCCGCGTGCAGCGTCATCAGACGCGCGGCTTGAATGTCGGCACGCGCCTCGGCGATCCAGTCTTGAATGTTGGCCTTGCGCGCCAGCGTGGAGCCGAACGCCTCGCGCAGCACGGCGCGCTCGCACATCAATTCGAAGGCGCGCTGGGCCTGGCCGAGCCAGCGCATGCAGTGATGGATGCGGCCGGGCCCGAGCCGGTCTTGGGCGATCAAGAAGCCGGAACCTTCGGCGCCCAGTATGTTGGCTGCCGGTACGCGTACCTCTTCGTACCAGATCTCCGAGTGATGATTCAGTTCGTCTCCCATGACGGGAATGCCGCGCTGGATATTTACGCCCGCAGAGTCGAGCGGAACGATCAGCATGCTCTGCTGCTGATAGGTCGGTGCGTCGGGGTCCGTAACCGCCATCACGATTGCAAAGCTCGCGCCGTGGCCGCCGCTCGAAAACCAAGCGTGCTTGTCCAGGATGTAGTCGTCGCCGTCGCGCACGGCACGGCCGCGCAGCAGCCGCGGGTCGGAGCCGGCGACTTCCGGTTCCGTCATCGAGAAGCAACTTCGGATCTCTCCGTCGACGAGCGGTTTGAGCCAGCGCTCCTTCTGTTCGTCGGTACCCCACTTCCAAAGAATCTCTGCGTTGCCCGAGTCGGGAGCCTGCGAGCCGACACAGGAAGGTCCGTAGGGACTGCGGCCGAGGATTTCGTTGACGAAGACATAGTACATGAAGGGAATGCCGGCGCCGCCGGCTTCCTTGGGCAGATGAAAAGCCCAGTAGCCGAGCTGCTTTGCCTTTTCCTGCACCGCCCGAACCGCGGCGGGAAAAGCCGGTCCGCCGACCTGCATCGGCTCGTGCGGTCCCGCCTCGAGCGGATAGACGTGCTCGTCCATGAAGCGCGAAACGTTGTCTACGAGGGTTTTGATTTCTTCGGGAATCGAAAAGTCCATTCGTGTCATCCTCCTGAGAGACCGCTCCTTCTAACAAGAAACGAAAGCTGAGACACGTGCCGGCCAAGTCCTGCCCAAGGCTTGCAACACTCGGCCTGATCGTCAAGATTGTCCGGATGAGCAGCTACACGATGACCATCGACGGCAAGGCCGCTACTGCCGCAAACAGTTTTGACGTAATCGACCCGGCCACCGGCGAGCCCTTTGCCAAGGCGCCCGATGCCAACCGCGATCAGCTCGATGAGGCCGTTGCCGCGGCCCGCCGGGCTTTCGCGGCCTGGAGCGTGCGGACGATCGACGAGCGCAAGCAGGTTTTGCGGGACATTGCCGCGGCAATCAAGCCGAAGATCGGCGAGTTGGCCGAGCTTCTCGTTCGCGAGCAAGGCAAGCCGCGTACCCGGGCGACGGCCGAAGCCGCCGGCGCGCGAGCCTGGTTCCAGGTGACCGCCGGCTACGAGCTGCCGGTCGAGGTCGTGCAGCGCGACGACAAGGCGCGCATCGAGGTACGGCGCCGGCCGCTTGGCGTGGTCGGAGGCATCACGCCGTGGAACTTCCCACTCATTCTAGCCTGCTGGAAGATCGCGCCAGCGCTTTTGGCCGGCAATACGATCGTCCTCAAACCCTCGCCCTACACTCCGTTGACGACGCTCGTGCTGGGCGAGATCCTGCGCGACATCGCGCCGGCAGGCGTCGTCAACATCGTTTCCGGCGGCGACGAACTCGGACGCTGGATGACGGTCCACGAGGGAATCGACAAGATCTCGTTTACCGGGTCGGTCGAGACCGGCAAGGCGATCATGGCTTCGGTTGCGCCGGACCTGAAGCGGCTGACGCTCGAACTCGGCGGCCACGACGCCGCCATTGTGCTCCCAGACGACTAGGCAACACATCTCGCTACGAAAGCCG
>CAZJCO010000173.1:0-6624 GCA_964544375.1 uncultured Myxococcales bacterium | reverse complement strand
TCGAGGCGAGTCGCGATCTGTCCGCTCTCGACATTACCGGCGGCGCGCCTGAACTAAACGAGAACTTTCCTTTCTTGGTCGGTTCGGCACGATCGGCAGGTCTGCGCGTAATCGATCGCTGCAACCTGACGGTCCTGCTCGAACCCGGCATGCATTGGCTGCCGCAGTTTCTCGCCGAACAACGCGTCGAAGTGGTGTGCTCCCTGCCCTGCTACACTGCGGCAAATGTCGACCAGCAGCGCGGCCGCGGCGTATTCGACAAGAGCATTGCCGCGCTGCGCCTGCTGAACTCGCTCGGCTACGGGCAAGCCGGCTCCGGCTTGGTACTCGACTTAGTCTACAATCCTCTAGGTGCCTTTCTGCCGCCGGAGCAAGCACAGCTCGAGTCCCGCTACCGCGAGGAACTGCGAAACCTCTTTGGAATCGAATTTCACCGGTTGCTTACGATCACCAACATGCCGATCAAACGTTTCGCCGAACAGTTACGCCGCGAGCGAAGCTACAACGAATACCTCGGCCTGCTGGTCAACCACTTCAACCCGTCGACCGTTCCCGGTCTGATGTGCCGTAGTCAAGTAAGCGTCGGCTGGGACGGTCACCTGTACGACTGCGACTTCAACCAAATGCTCGAGCTGCCGTTACGTCACGCGAAAGGTTCGGCTCACATCAGAACGATCGGCAGCTTCGATACGCTCGCCGGCGGTGCCATCGAGACCGGAATTCATTGTTTTGGATGCACCGCCGGCTCCGGCTCGAGCTGCGGCGGCGCGCTTGATGGTTGAGCGAAAAACGGCCCGGGCATAGCTACTTACACCGATTGAGCTAGGGCTTTTTCAGCTAGGGCCTAAGGACTTTTCCCAATAGACGCAAACCCCACCGGTGTGCTAGTCACAAACGTGGTGTCCCGTGTGCGTGAGCGTGTTCCCCCAACACGTTTCAGGCCGACGCGAATCGGGAGACCCGCCAAGCGGCCCCTGACGCGCGAATGCAGCGGCAGGGGTCGCCCTGCGTTGGAGCCGCCGGCCGCAAGGCAGCCGGATCAATCTGCGTAAGGCCTCACCTGGGAGATCTGTCGCCCAAAGGTTTCGGCATCGGTCGCAGGGATATCGCATACGCGATTCTCGCACACGTAAGCCGTCGGTCGCCCATCACGCGCCAGCTTCTCTTCGACGAACGGAACCGTCCGCGCGACCTGCGGCACGGCTTGCTCGCTGACCTGGATGAGTACGTGGCTCGGCAGGTAGGTCTTACGCAGGCGATCGAGGAAGGGCTCGAGCGAGCCCTTCCCGCTATGCGGTGAGACCAAGACGATTTCCTTCGTCGTGTCCAGATAGGCGTCGAGGGCCGATAGCAGCTTGGGCGCCGCCAAACCGCGCTCGCTGAGTTCATCGGCAAAGGCCGCGAGCACGCGTTCGGCCATTTCGCGGTAACGCTGCTCGTCGGTGAATTCATAGAGGCGCAGCAGGTTGAGTGCGGCGACCGAGTTGCCCGAAGGCTCGGCTCCGTCGTAGCTCGGCTTGTCTCGGATGAGAAGGTCTTCTCCGTCGTTCGCGGTAAAAAAGAAGCCTCCCTGCTCGTCGTCCCAAAACCGACGCTCGAGTTGATCGTGCATCGCGCGAGCCGCGCCCAGCCAGTGCAGGTTGCCGCTTGCTTCGAACAAGTCGATCAGACCAGCGGCAACGAAGGCATAGTCGTCGAGTACCGCAGGCGGCCCGCGACGGCCGTCCTTCCACGATCGTACGAGCGATCCGTCCTCGCCTCCCATCTCTTCGAGCATGAAGTTCGCCACACGTTCGGCGCGCGCGCGATAGCGGGGCTCGTCGAGCACCCGGGCACCGCGGGCCAGCGCCGAAAGCATCAAGCCGTTCCAGGCAGCCAGCACCTTGTCGTCCTTACCGGGAGGGCGGCGCTTGCTGCGCACGTCGTAGAGCGCTTGGCGCGCCGCTTCGAGCTCTCCGGCAGCCTGCTGCGGCGTCATCGCCAATTCTTCGGCGACGTCTTTGAGCGGGCGTACGATCGACAGAATCGAGCGGCCTTCGAAGTTGCCTTGCTCTGTCACGCCGTAATAGGACTCGACCAGCCGGGCGCGTTCGGCTCCCAGCGCCTCACGCAGCTCGGCAGGCGTCCAGGTAAAAAACAGCCCCTCCTCTTCGTGACCGGAAGGCGCCGGGCTGTCGGCGTCGGTCGCCGAATGGAATCCACCGCCATCATCGGACATCTCGCGCATGGCGTAGTCGAGCGTTCGCCGCGCGACCTCGGCGAACCCCGACTCGCCCGTCGCCTGAAACGCGTCGAGGTAGATCAGCGCGAGCTGGGCGTTGTCGTAGAGCATCTTTTCGAAATGCGGGACGAGCCATCGCTCGTCTGTCGAGTAACGGTGAAATCCACCGCCGATTTGATCGTTGATTCCACCGTGTGCCATCTGCTCAAGCGTCGTGCGCACCATCGAGAGCGCCTCGTCATCACCGCTGCGCCGGTGGTAGCGGAGCAGCAGTTCCAAAGTCACCGGCCTCGGGAACTTGGGGGCTCGGCCGAATCCGCCGTAGCGTGGGTCGAATCCGCGCGCCAAGGCTGCCACCGTCCGGCGGATCGCTTCGGCGCTAGGGATTTCGGCGAGCGCTTGCGGCGAAGAATCCTCGGCCATGCGGGCCGACAGGGAGGATGCTCGCGCGGTGATGTCGTCGGGATGCTCGCGGTAATGCGTCGCCAGGCGTCCGAGAATCGTCAGGAAACCGACGCGCGCACCGCGGTCGCCGTCACGTGCGGGGAAGTAGGTCCCGCCGAAAAATGGCCTGCGGTCCGGCGTCAGCACGACCGTCATCGGCCAGCCGCCGCGACCGCTGATGAGCTGCACCGCCTCCATGTAAACGCGATCGATATCGGGACGTTCCTCCCGGTCGACTTTGATCGCGATGTAGTTGGCGTTGATAAAGCTAGCGATCTCTACGTCTTCGAACGACTCGCGCTCCATCACATGGCACCAGTGGCAGGTCGAATAGCCGACGCTGAGGAGTACCGGTCGTCCGAGGCGGCGCGCTGCTTCGAACGCTTCGTCACCCCAGGGATACCAGTTCACCGGGTTGTGCGCGTGTTGCAGCAAGTAAGGGCTCGATTCGAGGATCAAGCGATTGGTATAAAGCGGTGCACCGTCTTCGGTCAGATGATGGGTGCGCGGTCGGTACTCGGGCGCACGTTGCTGTAGCGCGCCTTCGAGACGTCCGTGCAAGGATTCGCCGAAGGCTTCGGCTCCGGGCAAGGCCTGCGGCACTCCCCAATCGAGGTGGTGTCGCGCGCCGCCATCGTCTCCGGCGCAACCGCTAACGGCGACCATCAACAGAAGAACGCCGGCACAGACGAGGTCGCTGCCGGCAACGGCCAAGGGATACGCAAGCTCCACGCCACCACTGTCGCCTTTGCGTCGGACCCGGTCAACCAGTCCGGCCGCCCAAGCGGGCGGGAGCTTGGCGGTTGTTGTCTCGACCACAGTTTGGTGGTTCGATGCGCTTGCCTGTAGGATCGCAATGGCCTTTCTCGAAGTCGACAACCCGGCGAGTGGCGAGACGGTATGCAAGTTGCCGTTGCTCGAGCCCGAAGAGCTGCCCGAACTCCTCGCGCAAGCGCGCCGCGCGCAGATCGAGGTGGCGGCGTGGCCGCCGGAGAAGCGCGCTGCCCTATGCGGCGACTTCTGTGACGTCATGCTCGCGCGCCGCGAGCCGATTGCGGCGGAGATTACCACTCAGATGGGCAAGCCGATTGCCGAGGCACGCGCCGAAGTCGACACCACGATAGCGCGCACGCACGCGATGATGGACCTGGCGCCCGAAGCATTGGCGCCCATCGACATCGCCGCGGACGACGGCATCGAGCGCCGCATCGAAAAGCTCCCGCTCGGCATCGTCCTCGACATCGCGGCGTGGAACTATCCTCTACTGACGGCGGTGAACGTCGTCGTCCCGGCGGTGTTGGCGGGAAACGCCGTAGTCCTAAAGCATTCGAGCCGGACGCCGCTGGTTGCCGGCCAGTTCGAGCACGCGTTTCGCGACGCCGGCGCGCCGGCGGGCCTCGTCTCCGGGCTGGTCGCCTCGCATGCGACCACCGCCGAACTGATCGCCCACGAAGAAATCGACTACGTCGCCTTTACCGGATCGGTCGCCGGCGGGCGCGAGGTCTCGCGTGCGGCGCGCGGTCGCTTCATCGACGTCGGCCTGGAACTCGGCGGCAAGGACGCCGCCTACGTGCGCGGCGACGCCGACTTGCAGCAGGCCGCAGCCGGCGTCGCCGATGGAGCGTTCTACAACGCCGGTCAGAGTTGTTGTGCGGTCGAACGCGTCTATGTCGACCGCCGCTTGCATGACGCCTTCGTCGAAGCCTTGGTTCGCGAGGCGCAATCCCGGGTCCCCGCCGATCCGGCCGCCGACGAGACGCGCCTCGGCGCTCTCGCGCAGGCCGGGCACGCCGAGTTCTTGCGCGCACAGATCGACGATGCGCTGTCGAAAGGTGCGCGGCTCGAATACGGTGGATCGAGCGCGACCGTCGGCGGCAGAGGACGTTACTTCGAGTGCAGCGTGCTTTCGCACGTGAGCCACGACATGGACCTGATGCGCGAAGAGAGCTTCGGACCGCTCGCGCCGGTGCAAGCGGTCGCCGGCGACGAAGAAGCGATCGCCCTGATCAACGATTCGCGCTACGGACTGACCGCCTCGCTATGGACGCAAGACGCCGAAGCCGCGCGGTCTTTGGCTGCGCGGATCGAGGCTGGCTCCGTGCTCGCAAACCGCTGCGACTACGTCGACCCCTGGCTGCCTTGGGCGGGATGGAAAGACAGCGGCGTCGGCCTCACCCTTTCCGCCTTGGGCCTGAATCGCTTGGTGCGCACCCGCGCACGCCACTTCCGTTTGCCCTGAACTCCGCCGCCATGTTTTCCGCCGGGCCGGCGGTGGCGGGAGCTCGCGCTTTTCTGTTCAGCTCGTCAGGTAATCGCGCAGGAAACGAATTTCGGTATCCGACTCGTTCATCTTGGCTTTGACTACGTCACCGATCGAGATGATGTCGATCAGACGACGCCCTTCGAGCACGGGCAGATGCCGAATGCGACGCTCGGTCATGACGTGCATGACGCTGTCGATACGATCGCTCGGCACGGCGATGATCAGACTGTGGGTCATCGCTTGCCGGACTTTCATCGACGCGGTTTCCTGACAATCCTCCCGCGCGGCCAAGCGCAGAATGTCTCGCTCGGTGATGATTCCGACCAGATCCCCATCGTCGTCGCAAACCGGAAGTGCTCCGATGTTGTAGTCGACGAGCTTGCGGGTCGCCTCGTGCACGGTGTGCTCCGGCGAAATCGTTTGCAGCGGCATCGGTTTGAGCTTGGTGATATCGGCGACTTTCATGCAAACCTCCCTGCCCTCGTCCGGCGGCAACCGACGGGGGCTACGCAATCTAGGCCGCATCGCGCCAGGGCAGATGGACCAGCCTGCTGAGGGTAGCACAATCGGCCGGGAAGCAGTCAACGCAGAGTCTCGCTGGCGCTACTTTGGCGGCCGGACCTCACGCCCCGAGTCATTCCGAGCCGGCGGCACACGCGTAACTCGGCGTCGTCACGTGAGTTTCGCCAACCGCCGTTTGCCGCGCTGCGTGATCCCGCCTACTCTCAAACTTCACACGGAGGTCTGTTCGGTGGCACAAGTATCTCAAGGGGCGGGCGCCGATGGCTCGCGAGCGTTCAGCGGACTACGCGTCGTCTGCTTCGAAAGCCGGCTCGCCGAGGAAGCCGCGGCACTGATTCGCAAGAGCGGAGGGATTGCGATCTCGGCACCGTCGATGCGCGAAGTGCCGCTCGACGACAACCCCGAAGCGCTCGAGTTCGCCAAACGCTTGATTGCGGGCGACTACGACATCGTGATTTTCACAACCGGCGTCGGCACACGCACGCTCGTCGAGGCGATGGAAACGGCCTACGACAAGAATGAACTCGTCGCGGCACTGGCACGTACAACCGTCGTTGCTCGTGGGCCGAAGCCGATGCGCGTACTGCGTGAACTCAAGGTACCGGTCGCGATCACCGTGCCCGCGCCGAACACGTGGCGAGAAGTGGTGGCCGCGCTCGAGGAAAGCAACGAAGGCGTCAACCTCGACGGAGCGCGCGTCGCCGTGCAAGAGTACGGCAGCTCCAACCCCCTGTTTCTGAGCGAACTCACCGAACGCGGCGCTAGCGTCGACCCGGTGCGTGTCTATCGTTGGGCATTGCCCGAACAGCTCGGTCCGCTACGCGACGCGATTGCCGAAATCATCGCTCGGACCGTCGACGTCGCGCTGTTTACCAGCGCGACCCAGGCAGAGCACCTCATCCAGGTTGCCGAAAGCGAAGGCGTGATCGCCGAACTGCGCGACGGGCTCGAAGAAATCGCGGTTTGCTCGATCGGCCCCGTATGCAGTGAAGCTCTCGCGGCCGCCGGCATTGGCGTCGACCTCGAGCCGAGCCGACCGAAGCTCGGCGTGATCATCGGCGAGGCGTCCGAACGGGCGACCGATATCGTTTCGGCCAAGCGCGAAGCCCGGCGGGCGGCGCGCGTCGAGCCGCGGCCGGCGGCGCCAGCCCCCCGCGGCTTTGGCGCAGGCGCG
>CAZJCO010000172.1:0-6641 GCA_964544375.1 uncultured Myxococcales bacterium | reverse complement strand
CAGCACACGTTCCGCAGAGCAGTTGCTCGAGGTGGCGGCCGTCTTTGGCCTGCTGCCGGCGCAGGCCGGCCGCCAGCACGACGGCGGCGCGCGTTCCGGCGCGACCGAGCGAGGCGACGACGCCGGGTACGACTCGCGGCGGTGTACACACGACGGCCAGGTCGGGCACTCTCGGAAGGCTGTCGACGTCGGGGTAACACAGTACGCCGCCGACCGCGCTGTACTTGGGATGCACGGGCATCACCGGTCCGGCGAAATCGGCTTCGAGCATGTTGCGGGTGACGACGTAACCGAGGCTATGAGGCCGCACCGAGGCGCCGACGATCGCCACCGATTCGGGTCGGAACAGCGCCTCGAGGTTGTGAATGCTCATGCGCCGAACCATCGACGATCCGCCGGCGAACGTCAACCGGCCGGCGACGGACGAAAGACGGACTAAAAGAGTTCGAGCGGCCAGGACTTGCCGCCCGCGCCAAGGTGGTCGTCGAGCAAGTGTACGATCTCCTGGTGTCCTGCGGTGGCGGCCAGATCCGTTGCGCGCCGCCGGTGTTTGTTGCGGATCGCCGGTTCGGCGCCCAATTCTAGCAATGCGGCGACCACATCGGTCGCACCCGCACCGGCGGCTGTCATCAGCGCGGTTTCGCCGGCCTGGTCGCGTGCGTTGACGTCGGCGCCGGCGGTCACCAAGGTGCGGCAAAGCGCGACGTGTCCCGCGGCGGCCGCTGCCATTAGCGGCGTGTTGCCGAGTCGGTCGCGCGCTTCGACGCGAGCTCCGGCAGGCAGCAGGCGGCGGACGACCGCATCGTGGCCGGCGCGCGAAGCCTCGATGATCGCCGCGTCGAGACGTCTTCGTTCTACTTCGGTCGACCACAACTGTGAAGCTAGTAGCATCGCGACGGCATCTTCGTGTCCCTCGGCCGCCGCTGCCCACAGAGCGTCATGGCCGAAGGCGTCCTTGAGTCCGGGATCGGCGCCGGCGGCCAGCAGCAGTTCGATGGCTTCGGTGCGGCCGTGGCTTGCGGCTTCGATCAGCGCGGTACGGTCCGCGGGGCCTGCGCCGTCGGCTTCGGCTCCGGCCTCGAGCAGCAGCGAGACCGCGTGTGGCTCGCCGGCCTCGGCGGCGGCGACGAGCAGAGGAACGCCGTCTTCGCGTGCGTTGGCATCGGCGCCGGTTGCCAGAAGCCGGGAAACAATCCTCGGTTGAGCGGCGACGACCGCGCAGGCGAGGGGCGATTCGGCGTTCCCGCTAGACGCCTCCGCCCGTGCACCGGCCGCCACGAGCAACTCGACGACCTCGGCGTGCCCGCCGCATGCGGCGCGTGAAAGAGGCGTATGATTGCTTGCGTCTTTTTGATTGACGTCGGCGCCGGTCGCAATCAGTTGTCTCACGATCTCTGCGTTGCCACGCCAGGCGGCGAGCAGTAACGGTTCGCTACCGGTCTCGCGTGCGGCAGCCGCGGCGAGATCCGGCCGCAGGCTCGGTTTTTGGGCCTGCGGCTCGCGGAGACCGCCGCCGGCCTTTGTTAGTAGGGCGACGATCTGCCGGTGCCCTCGGTCGGCGGCGCAACGGGCGGCGGACCGTCCCTGCGGATCGCGAGCCCGAGCGTCGGCTCCGTGGTTGAGGAGTCGTTGCACGATGCGCTGTGCGCCTTTGGTGGCGGCAAGCATCAGCGGGGTTCTGCCGTTGCGGTCCTTGCGGTTGGGATCGGCGCGAGCGGCGAGCAGCAATCGGCTGGTCGCGTCGTCTCCGTTTTCGGCGGCCAGGTGCAGCGGAGTGGCACCGAAGGCGTCCCCGCGATTGGGATCGGCGCCGGCTTCGAGTATCGCAGCGACGGCGTCGATGCGCCCGTTGGCAATCGCCTCGAGCAGCGGTGTGCGGCCGTAGGGGCCGGTAGCGTCGGCGTCCACACCCTTCGACAGCAACTCGTTGATTTCGTCTATCCGTCCTCCGGCCGCAGCCTGCCGTAATCGCTCGGCGAGGCGGTCGGCGCTGTCCTCGCTGCCGTCACCACCGCGGAGCGGCGGGTTGGGCGCGAGTAATTTGAGCTTGGCGGAAGCCCGTGGGTATCCCTGCGAGGCGGCTGCGCGTAACCAGTGGCGCGCCGCCTCGAGATCCGGCTTGATGCCCCACCCGTGCTCGTACATTGCCGCCAAATTGTACTGTGCCCCGGCGTGGCCCTGGCGCGCTGCGGTTTCGAGCAACGCAAAGGCACGCTGGTGATCTTTCGGCACTCCGAGGCCGGAGCGGTACAGGGCCGACAAGCGATAGCAAGCCTCGGCGCTGCCTCGATTGGCAATCGGTTCGAGAAGACGCGCCGCCTTCGCGTGGTCGCGCAGGCGAATCGCCAGTAGGGCGTCCTCGAGCGAGGCCGAGGCGTACAGCGGGCCGGCCGACAGCAGCAGCGCGAGCAATGCGCCAAACGGCGTTAGAGCAATTGGCGCGGCAGCAAACTGCCGGCTACGGCGCACCGTATTTCGTCTCCACTTCAATCCCGATCTCCCGCAGCATCTTGGTCGGCAAGACGCCTCCTGCACAGACGATGACGTTGTCGTTGGGAATTTCGCGTTTCGCCGTTTCGGTGACGACGGTTACGCAGTTGTCGCCGATTGCCTCGAGGTTTGAACGCAGCATGACGTCGAGATGTCCTGATGCTTGGGCTTGCGCGACGCGCTGGCGATTGGCTTCCTTCGCGCGGACGAAGCCGTCCCCCCGGTAGACCAGCACGACGTTGGTGTCCGCTTCGGCGGCGATGCTGGTTGCAGCCTCGAGCGCGCTGTCGCCACCGCCGGCGACGAGCACACGCCTGCCTCGGTACTGCTCCGGATCGATCAATCGATAGACGACTTTCGGCAGTTCTTCACCGGGTACTCCGAGTTTGCGCGGCGTCCCGCGCCGGCCGATGGCAAGCAGAACGGTTCGCGCTAGGTAGGTCTCGCGGTTCGTGCGCAGCTCGAATCCGCACTCGGCTGTCTCGATGGCCTCGACGCGCTCACCGGTGCGAATCTCGACACCCGTTTTTGCTTGCGCGTCGTGCCAGAACTCGAGCAGGGTCTCCTTGGTAGTTTCGGTAAAAGGCAGCTCGCCGAGCAACGGAAGCTGCGCCGGCTGGGTCATGACGATCTTGCCGCGGGGGTAGTGCGCGACCGTTCCGCCGAGAGACTCCTGCTCGAGAGTGACGAAGTCCAGCCCTTTTTCCAGCGCCGCGAGCGATGCGGCAAAGCCGGCCGGGCCCGCGCCGACGATGGCGACGTCGAGCATTCCCGCGGCTCTGTCGGAGCGCTTGGCGGCGATCGCTTCGACCGCCTCGCGTCCCTGATTGATGGCGTTGCGTATGAGGCCCATGCCTCCGAGCTCGCCGGCGATGAAGATTCCCTCGACGTTCGTCTCGAAGTTGGCGCCAACCTGAGGAATATCGACGCCGCGTTCGGCGGTTCCGAAAACCAGGGTGATCGCGTGGGCGGGACAGGCGCCGGCGCAAGCGCCGTGGCCGATACAGTGCCCCGGATTGAGCAACTCGGCCTTACCGCCGATGATGCCGAGTACGCCGTTTTCCGGACAGGCCTCGGCGCAGGCGGCACAGCCGATGCAACGACCGGCGTCGATGATCGGATGCAGCGAGGCCGGCTGGGTCATGCCGGCGCGGATGGCTGCTTGGCGGAGCGCAATGCTTCGGCTGTGTCGCCGGTGGCGACTGACACCGTAGAGGCACCAGGTTGCCGCCATCGGCGCCAGGTAGAGCGCCAAACCGTATGGATCCGGTAGAAGCGGCACGTACAGTCCTAAGCACGCTGCGTGCCAGAAAGGCACGCGAGAACAATAACGCCAACCCGCATCAAATCGTCCTCGACTCGTAATTAGTCGTCAAACTCGATTTTGTCGGCCAGCAAGGCACCGAGATCGTCGAACTGGCCTTTCGCTTCGATCCGCGAGTCGACGAGCAGATCGGCTCTCGTCCCGCCCTCGAAGCGCGTCTGGTCGGTCAGGCGCACCGTCTGGGCATCGTTGACGACGAACTCGTCGGCCGCGACGATGCGTGTGACGAAACCCTCGATTTCGGCCTCCTCGCCTGCGCGTCCGCCGAGCGATTCGTTCTTCACTTGAATCTCGTCCGCTGCCATCACGCCCCCCGAGATCGGACGCTTGGTTTTGACCTCGACGAACATCCCGTCGCGCAGACCGCCGGACGACGCGCCCTCGATTCGTGCCGAGGAGTAATCGATGATCAGGCTTTCCCCTAGGGCGAAGCGTTGATTCTGCGGCTCCAGCCCGCGGATCGTCCCCTTGAGTTCGAATTCGCTGACACCGCTTTTCGCTTCGACCCGGGTCGAACGGATTCTGCCGCCGGCATCCCGATGCCCACTGATCTCGACGACGCTGCCGACGGCCAGCGAGGCCAGGCTGACGCCGTCGAACACCGTGCTCGAGTCGACTACGACGGTCTGGCCGAGCACCGTGAATTTTCCGTTGGCGGCGTCCACCGAATCGACCGGTCCTTCGGCCTGATCGGAAAAATCTACCGTGGCGGCGATCCCGGTGCCCGCCTCGAGATCGACGATTCCGCGAACCTGCACGATCATGCCGAGACGTAGGTCCGACACGCCGGCCGGCAGTCCGTCGAGCGTCACGCGAGCCTGCGAGACGTCGATCTCGATGTTGTTGACGAAAATGCTGCCGAATCTCGAAATCGGCCCGACGACGAGCCCGCTTCCGGTAATCCCCCCTCCGGTCGAAACGTTGCCGCAGGCGGCAACCGAGCAAATCGCTGCACCAGCGACCATGCGGCGACAGAGGCGGCTAAGGTTCATGACGGTTCCTCCCCGGAAAGGTCTTGTTCGAGATAGAAGATGCCGAGCACCACGCGATGGCGACCGTGACCGCGACGCGACGGCGTCGCGTCGCGGTCGCTTTTCGCGACCATGCGGTCGGCTTTCTCCAACGTTCCCTGCGCCAGTGCGGCGGTGGCCTTCCGCAGGCGATCGAGCGATTCCTGCGGAATGTTGTCATAGGCCAACTTGCGCTCGAAGAAGGCCTGGTCGCTCGGGCATTCAAGGTTGTGCTCGATCGTGTGAGCCAGATCCGACACGTCCGATCCCAGGATGCCGAGCGTGTCGGCTTTGGTTCTCGCCGGGATGTAGGCGCGCGACAGTAATCGGACGCGGCCGTTGCGTTGCAGGCGTACCGCACCGACGCGCGTGAGTTCGTCGAGCACCGCGCGGCTCGGGACGTCGTTGCCGTAGCGGCGGACGAGCGCGGCAAAGGACTTTGCGGCGCCTTCGAGCGTGAGGGCCGCCGGCCGGCCGTTGTCGTCGGCGAAGCGGCGATCGCGCCGCCATCCGGCGAGAACGCGGGCCGCGCCACTTGCGCTTTCGGCTGAAGGCAACGTCACGGTGTCACTTGCGTAAATCATTCGCGACACTTCCTTGCGCGGCATGCCGGTAAGCAAGGCGATCCGCGAGGCGGACTGTTTGCGGCCCGGAATGCGGAACTCCGCACGCGCGACGTCGATGTAGATGCTTTTGCACAACGCGGCAAAGGCGCGATAGGGCAGGCCGTGACGTATCGCGATACGGACCAACGGCGTCAGGATGCGAGCGAGGGCTTCCGTTAGTGCCTGGGGCACGTCGTCGCCCTTGCCGCCCGCTTTGTTGTGCGCATCCACCATGCGAAATGCTACCACACCTGAGTTGACATCCACACCAATTTGGGCGTAATGTTCCAAAACAGAGTTTGGGTAAAAGTGCCCAAATAGTGGTCGAGTTGCTCTTATCGCGCCGGTTCCGCGTAAACGCAAGTGTGGCCGGGGCTGCTTGGCACGTTGGTTGCTCCGAAGGGTGGATTCGCAGCCTGTGGCTCGGGCCAATTCAGCGGTGAATAACGGAATCTACGGTATGGAGAACGGCTCCTCGCTTCGCTTCGGTGTCGAAATGGTTGCTCCGTTGACGGCGGCCGCGAGGCGCTCGGGCGAACTGCTGGGCCGCGCGTTGCTGCCGGCGCTTACCGGCGCGACGGCCGCGGTGATCTGGCTCGGCTGGCTGCATCGCAACGACGGACTGCTGACCCCAGAGGAAGGTGCGGGGTACGTCTTCGGCCTGATCGGCACGGCAATGATGCTGGCCCTGATAGGCTATCCGTTGCGCAAGCGGATTCGCGCGATGCGCCGCTGGGGGCCACTCAAGCTGTGGTTCCGCGCACACATGCTGCTCGGCCTGGTCGGGCCGATGCTGATTCTGTTTCATGCAAATTTCAGGACTGGCTCACGGAACAGCGCGATCGCCATGGGCGCGATGATCCTGGTCGCAGTTAGCGGGGTCGTCGGGCGCTATCTCTATGCCCGAATTCACGACGGCCTCTACGGTCGCCGACTGCGTCTGAGCGATCTGCGGCAACGGCTCGAGCGGGAGGACGATCGTCTGGCAATCGTCGTGCAAGCGGTACCCGGTATGGCCGAGCAGTTACAAGCCTTCGAGCGGCGCGCGCTGAGCGATCCTCGCAATGTACTGCACGGCGTCGCGCGCATCCTCGCCGCCGGTACGAGTACCCGCTGGGCTCGGTTCGGCTTGCGGCGGCGGGCGCGGCGCGGGCTTGCACGCCCGGCGGGCGCCTCCGGGTGGGGCGGGCCGCGCTTTAGGGGCGGGGGGGG
>CAZJCO010000171.1:0-6642 GCA_964544375.1 uncultured Myxococcales bacterium | reverse complement strand
GACGACGTACGGTTCGAGGTAGCTGCGGGCGCCTATACCGCGACGGTCGCCGTTACCGGTTGTGTTCAGAAGAACGCGCGCAAGATTCGCTGCAAGGCCGGTAACGTGCGCGCTTCGTTCCGGTTGGTACCGCAGGGAGGCAACATCTTCCCGAACACGTACAAGGCGAGCGTGTCGCTCAAACGTCATACGGAGACCGACGATCCGACGGCGCCGGCGGTGGTGAGCTTGGTCCAGCCGACCTCGGGCATCGACCGTGATGACGACATCTCGGCCTGCACCGCTCGTCCGGCGCGGCTGTCGTGTAAGGAGAAGTAGCTGGACGGACACCTGCAGCTTCTTGGCAGGAACGAGCCGGCCTCGCGGTTTAGCGCCGCGGGGCCGGCGTCGTTTGAGCCGGGGCGATGCGCTGGTTGTAGCAGGCCAGCGGCTTGCTGCCGGCCCGAGCGATACAACCGTTGCAGTAGTCGCAGGGGCTGGCCGCCGCGCCTTCGGCGAGATGCTTGTATAGGGCCGGATCGGCGATCATGGCACGGCCGCAGGAAACCGCGTCGCACCAGCCGCGCTCGATGGCCTGCGTCATGGATTGGGCCGAGCGAAATCCGCCGACGCAAACGACCGGAATCGACAGCCGGCGTTTGAACCAGGCCGCCGCCGGAAGGTTGTATCCTTCGACATGGGGCCATAGCCGGTTGCTTGCGAAAGCAAGCAGCGAACTTGTCCAACGTAGCCCGACGCGACGTACGTACGGAAGCTCGTTGCCGAGTCCTTCGCCGAGCAGGACGCTGTAGAATCGATCGAAATTGCCGCGCATCATGTGGAAGCCCGACTCGTAGTGGCCGCAGCTTACCTCGATGCCGTCTACGCCCTCTTCCTGCATGGCATGGGCGATCTCGACGAGCTCGGCGGGGCCGAGGCCGCTGCGCCAGGCGAGGTGGTCGTCGCCGTTGAGTTTTAGGATGACGGGATAATCGTCTCCCGTACGCTCGCGAACAGAGCCATAGACCTCGCGAAGAAAACGCAGGCGTGCGGCGAAGGAACCGCCGTACTCGTCGCGGCGTCGATTCGTGTACGGCGTAAGAAACTGGCTGATGAGATATCCGTGGGCGGCATGAATCTGCACACCGTCGAATCCGGCATCGCGACAACGTCGGGCGGCTTCGCCGAAACGTTCGGCGATCTCTCGCGCTTGGTCGGTGCGCAGCGGTCGAGGCTTGGTACCGAAAAACTTCTCACGAACGCTGGAAGCGGAGACGGCATAGTTGAGGCCGACGGCGTGCGGCAGCACCTGGCGGCCGCAGTGGTTGAGTTGAGCGAAGATGGCGATGTCGTGATCATGCGCGAGACGCGCCCAGCGACGAAGACCGGGGATCGTTTCGTTCGTGTCTGCACCGCACATGCCGGGCGCAGACTTTCCGCCGCGGTCGACGTAGATATTGCCGGTGATGACGAGCGGTGTTCCGGCGGCTGCGATCGGCTGGTAGAACTCGAGCAGCGAGTCGGTGACCAGACCGTCGGCGGTCGCTCGGGTTTCCGAAGTGGCGCTCTTGAACAAACGCCCGGCCAAGCGCAGTCGGCCGAGTGGTAGCGGCTGGAACACGGCGCTTGCAGCGCCGGTGGGGCGATTGCTGCTGCCGTCGTTACCCACTGCGGCTCAGCCCATCATGGGCCGGCGCTCGCGCGCGGCCTCGAGCCGTTCAAAGAGGCGTGCGGACATGCGAATCGGGAGCGAGGGATGACGGGAAGTACGTAGCGTGACGAGCTTGAGGAACATGCGACGCTCATGCTCCACGCTGATTTCCGGCCAGGGAATGAGCAGCGGCGGATGCCCGAGACGGAACAGAAAGATGCAGGAAAGAAACAGGCTGGTCGGATCGGCTCCGACCGTCACGACTCCGTTGTAGTTGGTTCCCAGGCGCAGCGAAATACTGCGAAATCGCCATCGCGCGCCGAGAAAATCCGACCCCGCGCGATAATCTTGTGCCAGCGTTGCCCAGCCACCCACGCGAGAGACGATCAGCGAGATGGCGAGCCAAAGCAGAACGAAGATCGGTGGAAAGTATTCCGAGAGCCAGCGATCCATCAACCTCAAGGATACTCGGCTCGCTAGTCGGATGCATCACTTTCGGTGCAGGTACTTTGCTTGCACGTAGCTCAATTTGACGCCTACGATGAGAACGCCGATCGCTCGACCAGCGTCCACGACCGGAACCGCGATCTGAACGCTGTTGCTCTTGCTGCTCTTGTCAAACTCCACCGGACCCACGTAAACCGCGCCGGTACCGTCGTGAAACGCCTCGGTCCACTTCGATTCGTCGCCTTGCCAGTAATCGGTAGTGATCGGATAGGCGGCGATGGTCGCGCCCTGATTACCGGTAAGAAACGCCTCGGCGTAGATCGAGTGCTCGAAGGTGACGAGCGACCGAAAGTAGCGTCCAACTTCGCAGTCCTGAATCGACTGCTTGAAGGGCGTTAGCTCGTTTGTGTTGATCCATTCGCGATCACGTGTTCGGATCTCGTCCAAGGCCAGTTTGCGAGCGTTGTGCTCACGCACGGCGCGCAGGACGGCATCATTGGCGGCAAGCTCTTCGACCGTCTCGATTTTGTTCGCCAGCAGGCGGCTGAGGTAGGCTTGGGAAAAACCGGCCTGCACCGCCGCCGATTGCAGCAGAAGCAAGAAGATCCCGACCATCGAAGCTAACGGCTTCATTGCGTTCCTTCCCCTTACGCAATGTCTGTGGCCGCAATTGCGCGCCGGTTCCGGCCCCGAGGATTCTGTTAAACCTGACGATGCCGGAATGCAACAGGCGGCCGGCTATGCCTCGCCGGCACTCGCGGCGCGGCTATCCTCCAGCCACTCGGGTAGCAGTTCCCGATCGAAGACGTCGTCCAAGTTTTCCCTGCGGCGAATCAGAGCGTGGCGCTCTCCGTCGACCAAGGCGGCGGCCGGCCGGGGCATCGAGTTGAAGTTCGAAGACTGCATGTCTTCGTAGGCGCCGGTGCCGACCAAGACGATCGTATCGCCGGCACGGAGGTCGCCTGGCAGGCACGTGTCGCCGAGAATCTGATCGGGGCCGCAACTCTTGCCGGCAATGTCGGCGACGAGTCTGCGGTCCGCCGGGTAGCGGTCGATCGGCTTGCCGTCGACCAAATACGGGTGGAGCGGTGGATGCCCACCGCCGTGCAGCCAGACCTCGCTGGTGTCGGTGACCACCCAAGTCCAGGGCAGCGGCTGCGTCTGTCTCTTGATGAAGGCGACGCGGGTCACGTGCACTGCGGCGCTGCCGAACAGGCTTCGGCCCGGCTCGATCTCGAGCACTTTCTCTGAGGTGTCGATTCCCGCCGAGCGCAGGCCGTCGCGCAGCGCCGCCGAAGCTGCGCTACTATAGTCTTCGAGGATCGGACCATCCGCGCGCTGCAGGTCCGGCCCGGGTTGCCGCGAGATCTTGCGGCGTTCGGCCGCGAGCAGGCGAGCGACCAGACCGTAGCGCGCGCCGGGACCAAGCAGGCTGGCCACGCGCATCAAGACGGAAAGCAGACGGAACTGCCGCTCGAACGAACGCTCGCGGGGATAGCCGGCCATCGGATCGAGGTGCTGCGCGAAGCCGCCTCCGACGTCGATTTCACCGGGCTCCCAACCGTCCCACAGTTGCCGCAGCTCGGCGACGAAACGCGCGCACGATGCCATCGCGCTTCGCCAGAACTCGAGTTCGCGGCGATGGCGGCCGAAATGCACGTGCAGGCCGATCAGCTCGACGTGGGGCGAAGCCAGTGCGCGTCTTCCCAGAGGAATGAAGTCCTCTCTCGGAATCCCGGCTTTGTAGGCCTGATTGGCGATGTCGGCCGGGAGCGGCCCGTGAACCGGAAAGTCGGTAGCCGCGTTTACATCGGGAAGCGTTACGCGCATCCGTAGGCGGATGCGTGCCGGGCGGCCCAACTCTTTGGCAATCGATTCGATCGGTGCGAATTCCTCCGCGTCGTCGAGCGTGATGCGGACGTCGTTCTCAATAGCCATCCGCAGCAGGCGCAAGTCGCCTCCGATTTTGCTGTTGCCGTTGAGCGAGAGACAGCGCGGATCGAAGCCACCGCGCAACGCGGCGGTCAGCTCTCCTTCGCTGAACAAGTCACAGCCCGGGGTCTCCTGCGACAGGACGCGGCAAAGCGCGAGCGACGTATTGCTCTTGATCGCGGGCAGCACGCGTACCGGTCCGTCCCAACCGCGTGCGCAACCCTCGTGAAGCCGACGCAGGTTGCTGAGTAGCTGCGCCGTCGAGACGACGTTGAGCGGCGTGCCGTATTGCTCGATCAGTTCAGCGATTGGAACGTCTTCGGCGAAGATGCGCCCGTCTTCTCGGTAACCAAATTGAAGCGTGGTCTGCCTATTTGTCATCGTTCGTTTTCCCTCGTTTCAACCCGCTTTCGGCTTGGTCGCCACCAGCCACGCCACGGCGCCCCAGCTTTCCTGTGAGGCCACCGGCTCGAGCCCGGACGCTTGCACCGCCGACAGCAGTTGCGGGGTGTCGAACCGGTCGCTCTGAGGATGGTCGAGAAAGCCCCGGCTCAGACGAATGAACGAGGCCAATATCTCTTCGGCGTAGAAGCGCCCGCCCGGCTTCAGCACGCGAGACACTTCGCTCAGCGCATCTCGCCAGTTGGGGATGTGGTGAATGACGCCGAAGTCGAAAACGGCGTCGTAGTGCGCATCGGGGGCGGCGATCTTCGAGGCGTCGCCCGTCACAGACGCACGCGCCCGGTGCGGTGAGCGATGCGCTCACGAGCAAGGGAGACCATTCGCGGGTCGAGGTCGAAGGCGTCGACCGAATCGGCGCCGAACAGTTCGAAGATGATCTCGACGCCTACTCCGCGCCCGCAACCGATTTCCAGAGCGCGGCCGCCGCCGAGAGGGCCACCCATGCGCAGCAGCCGGCGCGCCTCGAAACGACGCTGAATCGCCGCCCGCAGGCGGTTGTTCATCATCGCGTACTCGATTCGGTTGAGCAGCATCAACCCAGCGCGGCCTGAACGGCCGCCGCGCGAATGGTTCGTGTCATGGCCATCGGCTAGTCCTCTGCTTCGCTGACTCGCTCAATCGACGGCGACAGCCTTCCGCCCGGCCGGCCAACTTCAGCCCGGCATGCGCTCGAACGTCGGGATGCCTTCGGGGATGTGATGGAAGCTCTGCTTGTCGATCGTGAAGATCGCCATCATCGGTCCATCGAAGGCTGCCGGATCGTCGAGCGTGCCGACCTTGAGCATCACCGCGCCGAAGCCCGGTGCGCGCGTGAAGAGATGTGTGCCGCACTCCGGACAAAACTCGCGGGCGACCGGATTTTCCAAATCGCTACGCCGAAACGTCTTGGTTTCACCCTGCGTTAGACGGAAACCCGCTTCCGGCATTCCGAGGACAAAATTCGGGCCGCCCCCCGAGATATACTGGCATTCGCGGCAGTGGCACTGCCCCTTGAACACCGGCTCGCCCTCGGCCTCGTAGCGCACGGCGCCGCAATAGCATCGACCTTCGACTTTCATGTGTTCTTCCTCCCCGGATAAAAAATTCTGCGGGGGCCTTTCTATCCCATGGCTGGGGTCTATGCCACCGCGGCGGTTTCTGCCCGCGCGAGCCGCGGCCTTACCGCTCGATCAGCGGGACGGCGCAGTGCGGGCAGAATCGGGGCTCGCTGATGCCGAAATAGAGCTTTCCCAAGTGCTGCTTGCAATGTGGACAGCGCCACAGGCGCAGGTTGACGACGGCGCCGAATCCGAAAGACGCAAGCAGCAGACCTACGGCAATCGTGGGCGGTGCAATGCCCGTAAAAAACAAGGCGAGGACGATTGCGACGAGCAAAGCCATGTCGGCCGCAAGGAACACAATCATCTTCCTCTGCCTTGCAAACTGCTCGAAGATCCTGCGTTGCTCGACATCGGTCGGTTGCCTCTCTTGTATGGTCATCCTGTCATCTCCGGGCGAGTTTGCCGACGTGGCCGACGTGGCCGACGTGGCGATTGATGATGGCCATCAGCCGATCAACTTGAGCGCGACATAGGGAACGAGGTTGAAGATGAAGATACCTACCTCCCCGCTTTTTCTCTGCAAGTAGCGCGATCGTGCGTCACATGCGAAACGTGCGAAAGACCGGCGGCAGCCAGCGGCCGACGCGCGTGCAATAGGCCTCGTAGTCTGCGCCGAACGCGCTTCGCAGGTGCGGCTCTTCGTAGAACACTACGAAGAGGTGAAAACACAGGCCCATGCCCATCGCGTAGATACACAGTTCCCAAGCGCCAAACAGGAGAGTCCAGCCGAGAATCGCCGTCAGCACTCCGAGGTACATCGGGTTGCGGGTGTAGCGGTAGAGTCCCCGCACAACCAGGCGCTTGGGCGCGTCGACGGGTGCGGGTGTGCCTCGACCAAAGGTTGCGAAATCCCACAGGCACCAAAGATAGACAGCCGCCCCGGACGAGAGCAGGACGAGCGCGATCGCGAGCCGGAGCCCGGCGCCGCACGGGCGCTGGGCTGCCAGCAGCAGCGGAACATAGACGGCTACCGTCGCCGGGACGAGAAAGGTAAAGAGGATGTTCTTGAGCAGCAGCACCACGACTGTCCCATTCTAGCGCGCTGGTGCGGTAATCGTCCAAAAGTACCTT
>CAZJCO010000170.1:0-6661 GCA_964544375.1 uncultured Myxococcales bacterium | reverse complement strand
ACGGAAGATCAAAGTCCGGAAAAAGTCGAGCGCTTGTTGGCTGCCGTGCGCGAGTTGGAAAAGAAAGTCGAGGCGCTCGAGCACAAGCAGTCCGGAGGCCTGGTCGATAAGTTGGCTGCCGCCGGTCGTTCGGCCGACGGCTTTCGAGCCGTTGTCGCCGAGGTCGAAGGCGTCGACGGCAAAGCGATGCGCGGACTGTGCGACCAACTGCGCGAGCGGCTCGGTTCGGGCGTGGTGGTACTTGCCGCCAAGGTTCCCTCGGGAGTGGCGCTGACGGTCGCCGTGACCGACGACCTGACGAAACGCTTCCATGCGGGTAAGATAATCAAAGAATTGGCACCGCTGGTCGATGGGCGGGGCGGCGGCAAGCCGGACCTGGCCCAGGCCGGCGGCAAGAAAGCAGCGGGAATTCCCGCTCTGATCGAGAGGGCAAACGAACTCATTGGCTGACCTCGAGTTCTCTGACGCCAGGCGCGTACACGAGCTGTTCGGCAGTCACGACCGCAACGTGCGGACGATCGAGAAAGCTCTCGGCGTTTCTGTCTCCCTAACCAACGGCGGCGTTGCAATTCACGGCAGCGAGCACGATGCCGAACTCGCCGCCCGGGTTCTCACCGAACTCTATGAGATCGCCGGCGAGGGCTACCCTGTCGGACCGGAAGACGTCAAGCGCGCGGTCGAGGCCTTGAGCAGGGATAGCAGCGCCAAACTCAAGGAGGTCTTTCTCGAGCCGGTGCTGGCATCCTCGAGCCGCGTGCGCATCGTTCCCAGGACCGTCAACCAGAAGAAATACTTCGAGACCATGCGTCGTCACGACGTGGTGTTCGCCATCGGACCGGCCGGGACCGGCAAGACCTATTTGGCGATGGCGATGGCCGTCGCCGAACTGCTCAAGGGGACCTATTCGCGGATCATCCTTACGCGGCCGGCGGTCGAGGCTGGCGAGAAACTCGGGTTCTTGCCGGGCGATCTGGCAGAAAAGGTCAATCCCTATCTGCGGCCTCTCTACGACGCACTCTACGACATGGTCAGCATGGACAAAGCGCGCCAGATGGTCGAGCGCGGCACCGTCGAGGTCGCGCCGCTAGCCTTCATGCGAGGCCGCACCTTGAACAACGCTTTCGTCATTCTCGATGAGGCGCAAAACACCACGCGCGAGCAAATGAAAATGTTTCTCACCCGCCTCGGCTTCGATTCGAAGGCGATCATTACGGGCGACATCACGCAGGTCGATCTGCCCGAAGGCCAGCTGTCCGGCTTGCGCGACGCGCGCGAGGTTTTGGCGTCGATTCCCGGCATCGCTTTCGTCGGCTTCGACGAGCGCGACGTCGTTCGCCACCCATTGGTACGTGCCATCATCGGTGCCTACGGCACGGCCGAAAACGGCCGCGCGAAGTAGGCGGTAGCGGCGTCCTAAGGTATGCCAGTCGATGTTGCAGCCGATTGCTCGGCCGAACTGGCGGGCCTGCTCGAGCGCGCTGGCCGCTTGCTGCTCGAAGCGACCGGTCACGGCGCCGATCGCCTATCGATCGCGATCGTCAACGATGAGGAGATACGCCGCTTGAACCGCGACTACCGTGCGAGCGACCGAGCGACGGACGTCCTTTCCTTTTCGCAAGAGGAGGGCGACGCGCTGATCGACGCGGGCGCGCGCGATGCGCCGCACGAACTCGGCGACGTCGTGGTGTCGCTGGAGACCGCCGCGCGGCAGGCCAAAATCGGCAACTGGCAGTTGCAAGAAGAACTCGTGCGGTTATTGCTTCACGGCGTTCTTCACTTGCTCGGCTACGATCACGAAGGCGACCCCGGTGAGGCCCGCAAGATGCGAGCCGCCGAGCAGCGGCTGGCACGGGTACTGCACGAAGCCGGTCTGCCCTGCGCTTGGCAAGCCGAGGAAGCCCGGTGAAGCGTCTGGCGCTTTCGATATGCGGCGGCCTGCTGCTGGCCGCGTCGATGCCTTGGGTGTCCTTGTGGCCGCTGGCATGGATCGGGCCGGCGTTGCTGCTCGCTGCGACTCGCGAAGCGGGCTGGCGCCGCAGTTTTCGGCTCGGCTGGACGGGCGGCCTGTTCTTCTACGTTCCGGTGCTCTATTGGCTGGTACCGACGATCGGCAACTACACCCGCATCGACCCGTGGATGGCCTCTGCTGCGGTGTTCTTACTGTGCATGGTCGAAGCGTGTTTCGTCGGCTTTTTTTGCGCCGGCGTAGAAGCGTTGGCGGCCGCTGCATGCCCGCGCCTGTTGGCGGCGCCGGTGCTTTGGCCGCTGATCGAATGGACTCGCGAATTCTTCCCCGCGGCATTTCCCTGGGCACCGCTTGCCAGTTCGCAAGTTGCCGCTCCACTGCCGATGGTTCAGATCGTCGATCTCACCGGTGCCTACGGCCTATCGGCCGCCATCGTGTTGGCAGCGGCGGCACTGGCGGAGGCTGCCGCCAACCGCCGCCGTGCGCCAGTTCTGGTCCTGGGAGCGATGGCCGTTCCGCTCGTGCTGATGCTTTACGGGTGGCCGCGAATTGCGGCGGTCGAGCGGCGACCGGTCGCAGGCTCGCTGCGTGTCGGTATCGTCCAGGCCAACGTGGCCCAGGACGAGAAGTGGGATCCGGCGCTACAGAATGAGATCCTCGAACGCTACCTGCGCTTGTCGCGCGAGGACGCCGAGGAAGGCGCCCAGCTCATCGTCTGGCCCGAAGCGGCGGTCCCGTTCTTTCTCGAGCACGATCCGCGTCGGGCGCGCCTGGTCGATCTGGCCGTCGCCACCGATGCGACGCTACTGGTCGGAAGTCCGGGATTTCGCCGAGAGTCGGCCGGCGCGCGCCAATACAATCAAGCCTGGCTGATCTCTCCGGAGCGCGGTCTGGTCGGCGTCTACGACAAGATGCAGTTGGTGCCGTTCGGTGAATACGTTCCCTTCGGTCGGTTGCTCGGCTGGGTGCAGCAAGCGGTCGAAGCGGTCGCCGATTTCGGTCGCGGAACGCATCCGGTCGTATTTGCCGGACCGGCGGTCGAGCGTCACGCCACGAAAGAACCCGTCGGGCTGGCGCCGCTGATCTGTTACGAGGGCATCTTCCCCGGCCTTACCCGGCGCTTCGTTGCCGGCGGTGCCGATCTGCTCATCAACATCAGTAACGACGCCTGGTATGGCCGCACGTCGGCACCGTATCAGCACTTGGCGATGGCCTCCCTGCGCGCGGTCGAAAACCGCATTCCATTGGTACGCGCGACGAACACGGGGATCTCGGCGGTGGTCGATGCGACCGGAAAGATTCATCACCAAACGCCCTTGTTCGAAGAAGCCAGGCTGGTCGCCTCGGTCGATCTTCGCGACGGCCGATCGCCGTACACGCGTTGGGGCGACTGGTTCGTCGGTTTGTGTGGGCTGCTAGTGGCGTCACTCGCCGCGCGCGCGTTGGCGACCGTTTCGGGCTTGTTGAACCGGCCGTAGTCGCGTGGAATTCTGTGCCAGTCATGATTGACGCCGAAGCTCGTGATCGACTTACCGCCCTCAAGGAGCGTACCGAACTCCTCGGGCGGCATCTTTGACCTCGCTCGCCTCGAAGGCCGCCGGGCCGAACTCGAAAAGCAGAGCCAAGATCCTTCGCTGTGGGACAATCCCGGCCACGCCGAGACCGTGCTGCGCGAGCGTTCGCAAGTCGATGCGCAGCTCGGCGGCTATCGGCAGTTGCAGACGGCGATAGACGACCTTGCCGTCTATTTCGAAATGGCCGAGTCCGGCGACGAGGACGCCGAGGCCGAATTTCACCAGGCGATCGACGAAGTCGAATCGCGTCTTGAACGCATGCAGGTCGAGTACATGCTCTCCGGCCCTTACGACCGCAACAACGCGATCGTGACGATTCGGCCGGGAGCGGGCGGTACCGAATCGCAGGATTGGGCGGAAATGCTGCTACGGATGTACCTGCGCTGGTGCGAGCGCCGTGAGTTCAAGACCAAGGTGCTCGAGTTGGCGCCGGGCGAAGGCGCCGGTATCAAGAGTACGACCTTCGGTGTGGAAGGCGAGTTTGCCTACGGATTGATGCGGGCCGAGTGCGGAATTCACCGTCTGGTCAGGATCTCGCCGTTCGACAACGCCGCTCGCCGGCATACCTCGTTCGCTTCGGTATACGCGTTCCCTGAAATCGACGATACGATCCACGTCGAAATCGACGAAGAAGATCTTCGCGTCGATACGTTTCGCGCCAGCGGTGCCGGCGGGCAGCACGTCAACAAAACAGACTCGGCCGTGCGTATGACCCATCTGCCGACGGGCATCGTCGTGTCGTGTCAAAACGAGCGCTCGCAGCACAAGAATCGCGCGACCGCGATGAAAGTCTTGCGCGCTCGCCTCTATGAACTCGAACGCCAGAAGCAGGAAGAAAAACTCGCATCGATCGGACCGACCAAGCAGGACGCTGCCTTCGGCAGCCAAATCCGTTCCTACGTGCTGCACCCCTACCGTTTGGTCAAGGATCTTCGCACCGGGATCGAAATCGGCAACGCCGACGCGGTACTCGACGGCGACCTCGACCGCTTCATCAACGCCTATTTGATGCAGGCGTCGTCTCAGGCGCAGGCCTAGTTGTTTTTGTGGGCGTGCTCGAGGCGCCAGGCGGCGCGCTCGAATCGTGCCAGTGCTTCGTCGATCTCGACGTCGCTGATCACCAGCGGAGGCGCAAGACGAAGAACGCGATCGTCGTGCAGGGTCCAACCCAGAATCAGCCGTTCGCGGCGGCACTCACGCACCAGTTTCGAGAGTACCTCGGCGCTTTCGAGCTCCACCCCGATGAGTAAACCGGCGCGTCGAACTTGCGCTACGCCGCAGCCGCCGAGCCGTTGTTGCAGCCCGCTCTCGAGAACCGCTCCAACGTGCTCGGCACGGCCGGCCAAGCCCTGTTCCTCGATGACTTCCATCGTTGCCAGGCCGGCGGCGCAAGACAGCGGATTGCCACCGAAGGTTGTGACGTGTCCGAGCGGGGGATCGACGGCCAGTGAGCGCATCGTCATGCGAGAGGCGACGAAGGCTCCGAGCGGAAGTCCTCCGCCGAGCGCCTTGGCGAGAACCAAGATGTCCGGCACGACCCCGTAACGGTTGGTCGCGAACATGGCTCCGGTTCGGCCCAGCCCGGTGATGACTTCGTCGAAGATGAGCAGCGCTCCGGCGTCGCTACAGGCCTTGCGCAACTGCTCGAGGAATCCGGCTTGCGGCAAAATGACGCCTGCCTCGGCCTGCACGGGCTCGACGATCACGGCGGCGGTGCGATCGTCGATCGCCTCGAGGGATGCGGTATCGTTGAAGTCGAGAAAGTCGACGTCGGCCAGTAGCGGTAGGTAAGGATCACGGTAGAAAGGATTGCCGCCGACGGACATCGCGCCGAGCGTGTCACCGTGAAAACCGCCGCGAAACGAGAGTAAACGCTGCCGGCCGGTCGCTTTGCGCGCCAGTTTGAGCGCGCCCTCGACTGCCTCGGTGCCGGAATTGGTAAAGTAGACGTTGTCGAGCGGCTCGGGCAGCAGGTCCGCCAGCGCTTGGGCCAGACGAACCTGAGGCTCTTGGATGAACTCGCCGTAGACCATGACGTGCAGGTAGTGTGAGAGCTGTTCTTCAATTGCTTCGACGACGCGTGGGTGCCGGTGACCAAGCGCGAGCACGCCGATGCCCGCAAGCAAGTCGATATGGTCGCGACCCTCGGCGTCGAGTAGCGTGCAGCCGTGCGCGCGGCCGACCGAAAGCCCCACCGGTTCGAGCGAGGTTTGCGCGACGTGGTTGAAGAATCCTGAAAGAAGTTCCTTGCGACTTGCGGTCATGCGCCATCCACTAGAGCCGCCAAGCGCGGCACGCCGTCGAGCGGCCAGTCGATCGGCGGCGCCTGCAGGCGACCGGGAGCACAGATCCAGGTCGCCCCGCTGTCTTCTAGCGTGGCCCGGCCGGCCTCGAAAGCCGTGCTCGCGGGTTCTTCGCCGATGCCCGCCAAGGCTGCGCCGGCCAAGACCGCGGGCAGCCGGCGCAGTATCGCCGCGCTCTCGGTTGCTCCTTCGGAGGCCGCGACGACCAGGCAACGCAGGCCGGGGCTGCCGCGAAAACGCGCGCGCTCGGGCAACAGCCGAACGCACCAGGCGTCTTTTTCTCCGCGCCATAGCTCACCGGCTCCGCTCGCCGCGGCGAGCTCCGCCTGATCGATGAACGCGCGGCGTTCGACCTCCAGGTGAACATCCTGAGGCCGTCGCGGCCAGCGCCTTTCGAGATTCGCCAGAGCGTTGGCCAGCGCTGCGGCCGCGCGCCTCGCCCGATCCATTCCCCCTTCGACGATCAGCAGTTGTAGGCTGAGGCAGCCCTTTCCCTCGTAGAGCACCGCGTCTTCGGCGAACCCGGCAAAATAGTCTTCGCGCAGCGCTGCGTCTTGCGGCAACAGGCCGATGCTCGTGCGTGCGCCATGCAACGCGAGCTTGCGGCCTGGGTGACGCGCGGCGATTTCGGCCAGGGTCGTATCGGAACCGTAAAGTTCGATGTGCGCTGCGCGGCGCAAAACCAAGGCCTCGGTGCCTTGGTCCGACGCCGGCCAGGCCAGCGGCACGACCCTGGCAGCCAAGAAGGCGGCCTCTGCGGCGGGGGGTTCGCCGGGCGCCCGCGTCCAGACCGGCTGACGACGGCGCTCCAGGCGACG
>CAZJCO010000169.1:0-6696 GCA_964544375.1 uncultured Myxococcales bacterium | reverse complement strand
TGCGACCCACCCCGCGCGGACAGTGACAGTGAGATGCTCTTTTTCTACCTGATTGTTATTGCGGGGGTTTGCTGCAAACCCCAGCAATAACAACCAGTTAGAAAAGGTGCTTATCCCTGTCAAGGCCCGTAGGCGACGATCAAGACGAGGCTGGTGAACAAGATCGAGCTGACGATCGCCAGATGTCGCCGGCCGTCGTGCTGGGGCGCGAGCATGCCGTTTTGGATCATGTAGGCCGCGTCGATCACGCCGAGGAACAGCAGCATGCCAGCCGCGATTAGGCCGACCGAACTCCCGTAGGCGCTACCGTTCCAACCGAGAACGGCCGAAACGACCAGCAGCGCGGCACAGAGACAGTCGGGATAGACAAAGGCCCGCTCGTGCTCGATGAAACCGGGCGGGAACCACGGTTCGTTCTGCTCGCTACTCAGCCAAGTGATCCAGAAGGTGACGATGCCAAGGGCGGTCGCCAACTGCAGCGCCAAGACCAACATCGATGGAGCTTCTGCGTTCATTACTCCCCTCCTCGAGAGCTCGCCCGTCGAGCCCTCGTCGTCGCCGAAATCATGAAAGCTTCCGTGGTGGCCGCAAGCGCCACACGCCCGCGGCGATGCTGCCGATCACGGAGTGGAAGGTTGCCGAAATCGCCGCGGGCAGCGCCGTCAGCGGATCGGCGAAGTGACGGCGGGCAAGCACCGCGCCGAGGCCGGAGTTCTGCATGCCGACCTCGATCGATACCGTGCGGCGAATGAGTTCCTCGTAGCCGAGTATGCGAGCGAAGAAGTAACCCAAGGCAAACCCGGCCATGTGCAACACGAAAACCGCTTCGATCAGGCGCAGTCCCGAGTCCCGAAAGGCATCGGCGCTCTGCCCGATGATGCTGGCGCAGATCATTGCGATGGCGATGACCGAGATCAGCGGCGAGACAGGCAGCACCGCGCGCACCAGCTTGGGCGTGAGATGGTGAAGCGCAATCCCGACGATGACCGGCAGCAGTACCACCTGTACGGTCGACAAGAACAATCCCCAAGCGTCGACCGGAACCAAGGTGCCGGCCAAGAGCTTGGTAAGCAGCGGCGTCATGACAATTGCCGTAAAGGTAGATGCCATCGTCATCAACACCGACAGCGCAACGTTGGCCTGCGCCAAATAGGTTACCACGTTCGAGGCCGTTCCCCCCGGGCAGCAGGAAACCAAGATGACACCGACGGCCAGCGGTACCGGCAGCGCAAATGCGCGGGCCAGGCTCCAACCGAGCGCCGGCATGATCAGATACTGCGCGCACAGGCCCGTCGCGACGGCTCGCGGCATGCTCGCGGCACGCCGGAAATCTTCGATGCTCAGCGTAATGCCCATGCCGAGCATGATTACCGCCAGTCCCCATACGATGTACGGCCCGCGAAACCATGTCACCGCCGGTGGGTCGACTAGAGCCACCACGGCGCCGGCAAGAACCCAGAGCGGGAACAGATTCGTCAGGACGTCCAAAACGCGCACCATAAGGAAATCAGATGTATAGGACGTTCGCCGGTGATGCTACGCCGAGTCGAGCCCATCCGTTGCGAGCGAAGCAAGAATGGATTATCAACGGTAGCTCGCCAATCACCGCCGCCGACAAGATCTCCCTTTAGGACGGTCACAAAACGAGATGACGACATCAACGATTATTTGGACGAAGACGGACGAAGCGCCCGCACTGGCGACCTACTGCTTGCTACCGATCCTTCGAAAATACGCACAAGGCTGCGGCATCGATCTCGAAACCAGCGACATCTCGCTGGCAGGCAGAATCATCGCCAACTTTCCCGACAAGCTTCGCGACGATCAGACGACCGCCGACAATTTGAAGCAACTGGGCCAACTGACGCAGTCGCCCGAAGCCAATATCATCAAGCTGCCCAACATTAGCGCTTCGATTCCCCAGCTCCAGGCGGCACTCAAGGAACTTCAGGAGAAAGGATACGACATTCCAGACTATCCCGAAGAACCGAAAAACGACGAGGAAAGAGCGCTCCAGAAACGATTCGCCGCGGTTCTCGGCTCGGCGGTCAATCCGGTGCTTCGCGAAGGCAACTCCGACCGCCGTCCGGCCGCGTCCGTGAAGCGCTTCGCGCAGAAGCACCCGCACAAAATGATGCGCCCCTGGCCCAAATCGGGCTCGAAGGCGCGCGTGGCGCACATGAGCCACGGAGACTTCTACGAAAGCGAAACGTCGATCACGCTCGCCAAGGCCTGCACGGCCCGCTTCGAGTTCGTCGGCGAAGACGGCAAGGTCACGGTACTCAAGGAGCAGCTGCCGCTACAGGAAAGCGAAGTCCTCGACTCCGCAGTGATGAACGTACGCGCTCTGCGCAGCTTCTACGCCGAGCAAATCGAGGAGGCCAAGCGTGACGGCGTCCTGCTGTCGCTGCATCTGAAGGCAACGATGATGAAGGTCTCCGACCCCGTCATGTTCGGCCACTGCGTTTCGGTCTACTACAAAGATGCACTCGACAAACACGCCGAAGTGCTCGAGCAGATCGGTGCCAACGTCAACAACGGTCTGAGCGACGTCCTCGACAAGCTCGGTCGGCTGCCGGCCGACAAGAAAGCGGAGATCGAAGCAGACATCGCCGCCGTCTACGAAAAGCAGCCGGCGCTGGCGATGGTGGACTCGCGGCGTGGCCTGACCAATCTGCACATGCCCAACAGCATCATCGTCGATGCGTCGATGCCAAACGTCATACGTGACGGCGGCAAGATGTGGAACAAAGACGATGAGCTAGAAGATTGCGTCGCGATGGTTCCCGACCGTTGCTACGCGACAATTTACAAGGAGATTCTCGAAGACGCCAAGAGAAACGGCCAGTTCGACCCATCGACGATGGGCAGCGTTTCCAACGTCGGATTGATGGCTCAGAAAGCCGAGGAATACGGATCGCATGACAAGACCTTTATTGCGCCGGCGGCCGGCACGATTCGAGTGGTCGACGACTCTTCGGCGACTCTACTGGAACAGCGCGTCGAGCCCGGTGACATCTTTCGATCCTGCCAGGCCAAGGACGCCCCGATCCGCGATTGGGTAGAACTTGCCGTCACCCGCACAAGGGCCGCCGGAGAGCCCGCCGTCTTCTGGCTGGACGAGCGACGCGGACACGACATCGAGATCATCAAGAAGGTCAAGAAGTACCTCGCCGAACTCGACACCAACGGTCTCGACATTCGCATCATGCGTCCGCAAGATGCAATAAAGTTTTCCCTTGAACGGATCCGAAGAGGCGAAAACACGATTTCCGTCACCGGCAACGCGTTGCGCGACTACCTGACCGACTTGTTTCCGATCCTCGAACTGGGCACGAGTGCCAGGATGCTCTCGATCGTGCCACTGATGAAAGGTGGAGGACTATTCGAAACCGGCGCCGGCGGCTCGGCCCCCAAGCACGTCCAGCAATTTCTGAAGGAAGGGCATCTACGTTGGGATTCGCTCGGCGAATACTGTGCCCTCGTTCCTTCTCTCGAGCTCGTCGCCACCAAGGGCGACAACCAGCGTGCGGCACTGCTCGCGGAAACCCTCGACCAAGCGGTGGAGTCGTACCTAGAAAACGAGCGCTACCCCTCGCGCAAAGTAAACGAGATCGACAACCGGGGCAGCACCTTCTATTTGGCGCTCTACTGGGCGCAGGCGCTTGCGGCGCAGGACAAGGACGCGGAGTTGCAGCGTCGCTTTGCCAAGGCCGCAGCCGACATGGCCGCGGCCGAATCGACGATCACCGAAGAGTTGCTCGCGGCTCAAGGAAGTCCGGTCGATATCGGCGGTTACTACCTGCCGGACTCGGCGCTAGCCGAGAAAGCGATGCGGCCCAGCGCGACGTTCAACGACATTATCGACGCGCTGTAGCCGGCTACTCGAAACGGCCAAGCGAGCGCTTTGCAAGCTCCTCGGGTCGCCTTACACTCGGCGACCATGAGCGGCAAGGTACGGACCGAAACGGACGGCCACGTCGGGTGGCTGATCTTCGATCACCCCGAACGCCACAACGCGATCTCCGTCGACATGTGGCGGCAGATTCCGGGCGCCGTCTCCCAATTGGCCGAGGACGCCGAGGTTCGCGTGCTCGTCATCCGCGGCGCCGGCGAGGAGGCCTTCGTCTCGGGCGCCGATATTTCGGAGTTCGGCGAGCAGCGCATGGACGAAGGAGCGCAGGCTTACGCCGGAGACGCCGCCGCCGCGTTCGCGGCGCTTACGGCGGTCGAAAAACCGGTACTCGCGCTGATTCACGGCTTCTGCATGGGCGGCGGCGTTGCCCTGGCACTCAGCGCCGATCTACGTTATGCGGCCGACGATGCGACGTTCGCCATTCCTGCGGCGCGCCTCGGCGTCGGCTATCACTGGGCGATGCTCGAAGCGCTGGTTCAAACCGTCGGCCACGCGACTGCCAAGGAAATTCTGTTCACGTCCAGGCGCTACCGCGCCGACGAAGCGCTGCGCGTGGGTTTGGTCGGTCAGGTGATCGCAAAAGCGGAAATCGAGGCGGCCGTACGCGAGATCGCGCGGCGCATCGCCGACAACGCGCCGCTTACGCTTCGTAGCGTCAAACGCATCAGTCAAGAGATCGTCAAGCCGGCGAGCGAGCGCGATGTCGAAGCAATGGACGCCTCGATCCGCGCGTGTTTCGAAAGCGACGACTACCGGGAAGGCGTCGCCGCATTTCTCGAAAAACGGCGGCCACGATTTCGGGGCTGCTGAGCAATGGCCGTAGCAAACGCGCCTATCCGAGGAACACGCGTTCTCGATCTCACGCGTTACTTGGCCGGTCCTTTCTGCACCATGATGCTGGCCGACTACGGCGCCGACGTCGTTCGCGTCGAATCGCCCAAGGGCCGCGAGTTTCGCCTGCCTGGACTCGATCACGACAGCTACTTCTTTCTGTCGAGCAATCGTGGCAAGCGTTCGGTCGTCATCGACCTCTCGCGCGCCGAAGGCCGCATGCTGCTACGACGCTTACTACCGCGCTTCGACGTCTTGGTCGAAAACTTTCGTCCCGGCGTCATGGCCGGCCTAGGACTGGATCCCGAAGAGCTGACAAACGAGTTCCCGCGGCTCGTCTACTGCGGCATTTCCGGATTCGGCGCCACCGGCCCCTACCGCGACCGTCCCGGCTTCGACCAGATTGCGCAGGGCATGAGCGGCTTTATGAGCCTCACCGGCACCCGCGAGAGTGGGCCGACGCGCGCCGGCACTGCGATCGGAGACCTCCTGGCCGGCATCTTCGGCGCACACGGGATCGCGCTCGCGCTGCTCGAACGCGAGCGCAGCGGCCGCGGTCAGATCGTTCGCACCTCGCTGCTCGAAGCGATGGTCGGCACGCTGTCTTGGGGCGCGGGCATGTACTTCGAGACGGGCCAGGCACCGCCGCCTGCCGGCCAGCATCACCCACTCGCCTCCCCTTACGGGCGCTTTCACGCGCGCGACGGCTACATCAACATCGCCGCCGGAAACGACGCCATGTGGGAACAACTCGCGCGCGCACTGGCCCATGAAGAGTGGCTCGCCGACGAGCGTTTTTCGGATCCGCTGGCTCGCATTGGCAACCGCGAGGCGCTCACGGCGGCGATCGAAAGCGCCCTCGCAGGGGCCGACGTCGCCCACTGGGTGGAGCAGTTGAACGCAGTCGGCGTGCCCTCGGGACCGGTGTTCGACATCGCTCAGGTGTTTGCCGATCCGCAGGTACTCGCAGACAAGATGCTCGTCGAACTGCCGCACCCCGAGGTCGGTACCTTTCGCACCACCGGCTTACCAATCAAACTGTCCGCAACTCCCGGCCGCATTGATCGGCGGCCGCCGCTGTTCGGAGAACACACCGACGGAGTGCTGCTCGAATGCGGACTTACCTCGGACGAGATCGCTCGCCTCACCAGAGACGGGATCGTCTCGTCTTCGTGACGGAAGATTGTTGCCTTCGTGCGGACGGTCCCCAGCGCGGCGTTAGAAACGCGCCAACGCTCCAACAAAGGGGCCACTGAATTCGATATCGACCAAGAGAGCGCTCTGGTCCACCTTGACGTTGAAATAGCGATAGCCGGCATAGACTCCGACCAACGGTAACGGCGAAAACTCCACCTGCGCCTCGGCATCGATGAAGCTGTTGCCGTCGTACTCCAGGTACCCAACGCGGCCGACTACTGCGAGATAGTCGGCGAGGCCCGCGCGCGCACGTCCACCGAGCGTAACGATTGCCGCGGTGGTACTGTCCTGCTCGTCGATGCCCGCAAGTCCGTCGGCAAACGCCACGCTCGCATCGACTACCTTGACGGCAAATTCCGGGCCCGCCTGTAGGCGAATGGGCAGGTCGTCCATGTTCAGCAAATAGAAGGTATAGGCAATGTCGTATAGATCGAGTTCAACGGCCGACTGCACCGGATCCGACGCCGAGAAAGGCTGGCCATTATACGTGCCGTCGATCGTCATCCGGCCCGCGCCGGAATACGTCATCGGCAGATATCCGACCGACAGACGTGAGCGGCCGAGCTGAAATGCGGCTTCACCGGTGATGTCGTTGCTATCGTCAAGGTTCATGTCCTTGTCAATGTCGATCCGCGTGCCAACGTTGTTGCGGCTACCGGCGACTTCTCCACTCGCCGTCAAATTTTGGTATCCGACTTTGAGCGAGAACATTTCGTCCGCCGACGCCGAAAAAGGAGCAGCAGTCAGCAGAA
>CAZJCO010000168.1:0-6704 GCA_964544375.1 uncultured Myxococcales bacterium | reverse complement strand
CGCTTGCACGCCGCGCTCTGCATAGGCCGCCGCGGCCGGGTGCGCAACTACGAGCTGAAGGTCGAAGCGAGTTGCCAGTGCGATGTCCTCGTCGGTCCACGTGCTGTCGAGACGCCGCTTGAGGACGTCGTCCAAGGCCAGCTCTGGTTCAATTCCTTCAACACCGATGGCTTTCTGGGTGACCGGATGACGGTGAACTGGGTGAACGATCCCTTCTTTGATGTCCGCATGGTGCCGGCCAACATGAAGCGAACCTGGTGGTATTCGACACCTTTGGTCAGGGCGAGCTTCTTGAAAAGATGGTACGGCGCGAGAAGGACATAGACGAACCAGACAAACAGGAACGGCGCAAACAGCACCCCGGCGGTCGGCCAGAATTGAAAACCTGATTTCGCCGATACGCCCTCGACGACGCCGCCACCGCAACCGTCGCCCACTGTGCCGATCGCGTCGAGATCGCAGGGAGCCCCGCCGAAATGAACCGGCAGGATCGCCTTGGTCCGCGGAGTAACGCGCGCTGCGATCGTCTCCGGATCCAGATTCGGATAGTCGGGATCGACATCCGCCAGCACCGGCGTCGCACCGGTGTACAGAATTGCCGCGACGGTTGCCGTAAAGGTGTAGGGAGTGGTGATTACCTCGTCGCCCGGACCGATGCCGAGCGCTTCGAGAGCCAGGTGTAGCGCCGCGGTACACGACGAAACCGCCACGGCGTATCGCGCGCCCAGCTTCTGGGCGAATTTCTCCTCGAATCGTAAGGTCTTGGGCCCGAGCGTCAGCCAGCCAGAGCGCAACGTATCACACACCTCGGCAATCTCTTCTTCGCCGAGACTCGGTCTGTGAAACGGCAGAAACTCGTCCGACAAGGACGCGCTCATCGCCGCGTGTTCGCTCGCTCTTGCCATGACACGAAGTTCGGGTCGGTGGGTCCGGCGACCCAGGGATTGCCAACCACAACGGTACACGGCGGGAAACCGCCGGACACCACCGACCTTCCTGTTACGCCCTGCGCGGAGTGCGCTTGACGGACACGTAAGGAATTCATGCCGCCAACCCCTCCGGATCCATGGGGGCGTACGTATCAAAAAACTTTCCGAGCTGCCTGAGGTTCTTCTCTCGGTCCCAAATCTGTTCGACCTTGCTGCGGCCGGCCTTGGCCAATCGCGCGGCCGTCTCCGGTTCGTGCCAGATACGTTCGAGCGCATCGGCGAGCGCTTCGACGTCTCGTTGCGGGACCAGCAGGCCGTCGAGTCCGTCGGTCACCAACTCAGGCACCCCGCCGATGGCGCTACCGATGACCGGCAGGCCTACCGACATCGCCTCGGCCAACACGTTCGGAATGACATCTTGCCGCCCGTAGCGGCCCAACACGACGCTCGGCAGCGCAAAGACGTCCGCACCGCGATAGAGTTCGAAGATTTGATCGTGTCGCAGATATCCATGAAGTGTCACGCGATCCGCGATTCCCAACTCCCGAGCAAGCCGTTCCAGATAGGATCGCTGAGGGCCGTCTCCAGCGATCGCCAGGCTGGCATCGATCCCGCGCTCGACCAATCGCGCCACGGCTCGCAACAATAAATGGAAGCCTTTGTACTCTTTCAGCCAACCGCAGCTCACGATGCGGTAGCACCGTTCGCGGTCGCGCTCGACGAACCGGAATCTGCCAAGATCGGTCCCATGGTAGTTGACGAGGATCGGCGCTCGACGGTCCGCTTCACAAAGACTGGCGAGATAGCGTTTGTTGGTTTCGGCGCAGGTGACGACGAACTCGGCGCGAGCCAGTTTGGCCGGCAGCATTCGCTCCATCATGTAGATATCGTAGGCGTGCGCCGTAAAACTGTACCGGATTCCGCACCATTGGTGGATCAAGTACGCGACGGTCGTCGGGTAGGTCGCCCAATGGGCGTGTACGTGGCGCACGCCTTCGCGGTGCATCCACTCCGAGAGATATACGGCGTAGGGCACCAACAGGAGAGACTTGACCAGATAGACGTAGGGATTGCAGTGGTACACCGCCAACAGACGCTCTCCGATCGTCAGCGTCGATCCCCCCGTCGCATGCTCCTCGCGACGTCCGCGGGGTCGCTCGCGCCAGGCGCTGAAAGCCGACACGAACAGTCGGATGGTCGCCCGCGGTTGCGACCACAGCGCCCGCGCAAAGCAAGACAGGAGTTCGCGAGAGCATAGTCGCGGACAATAAAACGTCTCGCCGACGAGTTCTTGCGCTTCTTTCTGTTGGAGACCCTCACCTCGACGCTTGAGCGCGACCAGCCTTGGAGCACGGCCCTCCCTTCGCAGTCCCAGGACTTCACCGACGGTAAACGTCTGGTGTAGCACCGGAAACTCCGGAAACAGATAGGCAATGTGCGTCATGGCCTCCATTCTCGTTACCCAATCAACTGCAACACACGCTCCGGGATGTAATCTCGGCGCTTGTTCAGCACGACCCCCAGAAGATTGGCCCCGGCGTCACGAATGATATCCACCGCACGCGTCGCGACGCTGACCGGCGTAACGTCTGCCTCGAGCACCAACACGACCCCATCAACCAGGGGCGCGAGAGCGCGGAGATCCGGATAGAGCGTCACGGGAGCACAATCGATGAAGACGGCCGGAGCATGGTTACGCAATTCCGTCACCAAAGTGGTCGTACGTTCGCTATCGATCACATCGATGGCGTCGACAAAGCCGTTGCCTGCCGTCAATAAAGAGAGCCCCTTCGTCTCCGTATCCTGAATGAAATCGGTAAGCGGGCGGTTCTCGGCAACCGCCGTGGCGAACCCCGTGCGCGACTGCGCGTGCAACAACCGCCAGAGAGAAGGCGTTCGCAGATTCAGATCGACCAATAACGAACGGTTTCGGCCCCAATTTGCCATCGCCCGGCCGAACAGGCACGCGACGCTCGATGCTCCTTCTCCGTGCAAAGCGCTAGCGACGAGCACGGTCTGTACGTTTTCTCCCACCGACAAGGCCGACAACTGCCGTCGGAGTTCGTAATATTCGTCGGCGGTGCTTACCGGAAGATCCAGGCTCGACCCTTCGACCTTCTTGGCAGCATCAGAAGAACGTAATGCTTCCGCGCGCTTGAGAGCTTCGTACGTCTTACTCATCGCCTACCCGTTGTGCGCAGCGACCCGTTCGCAACCAGCTTGCGGCCGTTACCGTTGCCATTGCCGTTGCCATTGCCATTGCCGTTGCCGTTGGCATCCAGAGGGACCTCGGCCAAAACCGGGAGACCGAGATGGTGCCGCACATCAATGTCGCTGTTCATGACCGGGTTCAACATTTCGGTAACAATGGCGGAGCCCAAACTGATCAGCAGTGCGGCAAAGAGCGACAACAACAGCGTCACGCCCTTGAAATCTGGCTCGCGGCGCAAAGGTGCGGCCGCCGCTTCGATGATGGAGACATTGGAAATGCCGGCCTGGTCCATCGCCGCCGCCACCTGCAGCTCGTTGAGCTTGTCCTGCATTGCGTCATAGACGGCCTTTCGGTCCGTTCGCTCCCGCCGCATGCGCATCACCTGGTAATGCTTGGCGTGCATCACCCGAATGCGTGCGTCGTAGTCCGAAATACGCTCGGCAAGCATTGCGCGTCTGGCTTCGAGAGCCCCGAGTTCGGTCTGGCTGTCGAGCAGGGTCCGCTCCAAAGTTCGACGCACGTCCGTGGTGGACATTCGTTTGCGTCCGATCACGGTCGGTTCCTGGGCGGAAATCTGGCCCTTCAAGGCGGCAATCTCGTTCTCGACGTCCATCACCAATCGATGCTGCGGCGTGTAGAGCTGAAGCAGTTTATTGCGTTCGAGTTCGAGCTTGGCGAGGCTTTGCGTCAGATAACCGAGCATCGGGTTCGGAACGAGGTCGACTTCGGTGGTCTCGTTGGCCGGCACGTACTCGAGCTCGCCTTCGACGGCGGCGACTTTTGTCGTCAGTTCGGTGATCTCGGCTTCCGTCCGCCGCAGGTCGGCCTCCAATTGCGCCCGCTGACGCAGTAGTTGGTCTTTTTCCACCGAAATCGAGGTCAGACCATGCGCCGCGTCGTAGCGCTCCAACTCGAGATCCGACTGCTCGTAGGTTTCTTTGGCGCTTTCCGTCTGCCGCTGGAAGAACTCGACCGCGCCGGCAGCCTTATGCTTTTCGATGTTGTATTCGACGTACAATTGAATCAGCGTATTGACGATGCGGATCGCCTGCTCTTGCGAACTGCTTCGATAGCTGACCTCGACGACGTTCGAATTCGGCTTGCGAAGTACCGACAGCTTACGTTCGAGCGTCGTTACCGAGGGGACGGCAACGTCGCTTTGCTCGTTGCCATTGCCAGACAGACGCTCATGCAAGCGGCGCAGCAGCTCCCGGCTTCTCAGGAGCTGGATTTCCGAGTTGACCATCACCTCGTTTGGAGGTCTGTCCGCGGCTGTCTTCAACGTCGAGACCTCGGGATAGGCTCTGGCGTTTTGAATCATGACCTTGGAACTGGCTCGATAGGCGGGTTCGCGGAGCGCATTGCCGACATTGCTCGGGATGAAGACGAGCAGGAACAACAGGAGCACCATCCGCTGGCGCTTGAACACCGCGTTGAGCGCCTGCCGTATCAGATAGAGTGATCGCTGTTCCACGCTAGTCTTCCAGTCGTTTCCCGCTTACATCGGAATATCGGGCAACCGCGTCGTCGGCTCGCGCACCGGGATCAAGTCCAGGATGTACTGCCGAACCCAAAGATCCGCGTTCGCGATCGCGGTCTTCGGTATGAACACCACATCGTTTGCACCGAGTCTTTCGTCGCCGCGGATGTCCCCGGTCTCGAGCACCTTCTTGAGGTTGATCACACGCGCCCGATAACGACCGTCCGGCTCCCAATGAATGTGCAGTACGTTGTCGATCTTGGCCGAGTCGAGAAACCCGCCACGCTCGAAGATCGCGCGCAATGAGGTCAAACCGGAACGCAGCGGTACGTAACCCGGCCGACGCACCTCGCCGCCGACGTATGCCCGCTGCTCCACTCGCTTGGTAACGATGATCGAGGCGTTCGGGTTGCGGTAAGTAAGCGATGCGCGACGATAGATATCCGCCTGCAACTCTTCCGTCGTAAAGCCGACGGCATCGAAATCGCCGAGCCCTGGAATGGTAATCCGCCCGTCTTCCCGAACTTGAGGAGTCGCGTTGAGTTCGTCGTGGTAGAGAAATTTGACCGTCAGTCCATCGCCGGAGGCGAGTCGATAATCTGCGGCGTTCGCGGCGTTGCTCGCGGCCGGAGCCAGGTCCGCCATCGGAAGTTCGTAATGACTTGCCGGTTTTGTCAGAGAACAGGCCGAACTCGACAACAGTAGCGCTGGAGCTACTGCCAAAGAAAGGAACATCTTGAATACGCTCTTCATACGTTCCAAACCCGCTTTGAAATCTCGGAATTGATGCGAATCTTTCGTTCCAGCGACCGATCCCGGTTTGGCAGCGCCATTCGGCGGCTCGCCCCACGGCGTCGGCCAAGCCCGCTGTCGCCTTCCCATCGGCCAGCTCGTCACGTCCTCTCGAACGGGCAGACTTGGCCAAAACTCCGATCGGGCGAGTCCGGCGGGACCCGGTCAACTAGTTCAGGAAATTCGGTCTCTAGCTTGCTCCGTCATGGTTTAAAATCCGCGCAATCCCTGGTGCCGAGGCAGCAAGTTCAGTGCCATCGGCAAGACTTACGTTAGACACGGAAGCCGCTGATCAAAAAGGGCTTTTGGGCGTGAAGGTGAAAAAAATTGACCTTGCAAGTCTGCACGACAGGGCAAAGGAACGTCGCAGAGAAGCCGCTAAGCCAAGGATTTTCCATGACTTCTCCAGCGAGCCACGGGCGCGATCTCGCGCAGCGGAAAAAACGGCTTAGGAGCTAGGCGTAGACGGGCGCTTTCGGCCGGCGGTCGACTGGCCCTGCTGCTCACCGCGTTTTTCCTGCGCGGCAAGCAGTCTACCCGCCAGCTCGCGTGCCGCCTGACGTGTAGAGATTCCGGTAGCGAGTAGGCGGTAAACGTCGCCCAGCGACGAAACCTGCTCGGTCCTCAGATTGGCCAGTGGCTCAAGCCGCATAACCCAGGATTTGACCGCTGCCATGCTGGCAAGATCCGGGGCGCTGGCGAGAATCAATCGAAAGGTGCCGTCCCCCGCGCCCTCCACCATCTGCTCAGGCTTGACGAAGGGCAAATAGACGCGCGTTCCAACCTCGAGCTTGCGCGGATCGACCATTCCCGGGTTCGCTACGAGAATGCGTTTGAGCGTCTTTGGACCCGCTGTGCCGTAGTGGGCGATGGCAATGTCCCAAACCGTATCGCCGCGACGGACTTCTACCAGTCGGCCAAGACGCAGGAGGCTCGCCTCCGAAACCTCACGCGTTCGCGCATCGTCGTCTTCCCGCGAGCCGTCGGAGACGGGAGCGACAGCCCTTGCAACAGCAACGGTCTCGGCTTGGCGGCCCTGCTTTCTCCGTTCGCGATCGGCGTGCTCTGCGCCGGAAGATTTCGCAGCAGGCGTATCCGTCTTTTCGAGCGGAGTCAGAGCCTTCACGGCTTGCGCTTCGGATGGCTCTCGCGACGCGGTCGACG
Source organism: uncultured Myxococcales bacterium (assembly GCA_964544375.1). Lineage (GTDB taxonomy): Bacteria > Desulfobacterota > Binatia > UBA1149 > SPBQ01 > CAZQYE01. The sequence continues at coordinate 127 of CAZJCO010000168.1, read as the reverse complement.
GCACTGCTTTCGACGTTTTTTTCTGTACGCCCGCTGGCCGCTCCGCCGTGTCGTCTCGCCGAGCCGCGTCATCGCGACCGAGCTGCCGCTCGGCCGCGACTTCGCGCTGCGCTCGCACAGGCCGTTG
>CAZJCO010000167.1:0-6811 GCA_964544375.1 uncultured Myxococcales bacterium | reverse complement strand
CGCACAGTTCGGTAAGCTGGGGATACTAGGCTTCGAGGATTACGAGCCGTCGGCGTAAAGCAGCGGCGGTCCGTCGCGGCGAAGTATCCCGCTGGCGTCGAAAAAAAAAGAGCGCCAAGTGGGTCTCACCGTCGTCTCGCGTGCCCTGGCTCCGCTTTTTAATATACGAGACTTTTCGACGATGAGTCACTTGGCGCCAGGATACCGCCGCTTCCGACCTCCGGCGGTTTGCGGCCTGAAGAGCGGCATCTGCCTTGACGGCGTCGTCTGGACTCTTCCGTGGCACGCGCGAAGCCGAGTCCCCAGTGGGGTTGACGGGCGCGCAGCCAAGCCAAGGGGGGTTCTGACTGCGGCCGCGCGCCCGGCCCCGGAGGGCGGCAGTGGCGTCGCTTCGTGCCTTACCGCTCTCTCAGCAAGGCGCGTGCCATGGCCGGAACACGTGGAGAGTGGCATTTTTTGCTGTTTTTTCTGGGGTTGCGCCTCCGGGGAGAGCGGAAAATATGCAGGGTACTGCGCAATTCCACCCGAGGCCATGCAGAATTTTGCAGGGTCCTTGCCGGCTGCTATGCGTGAGCGGTAAGGGCAGCCGGCGATGATCGAGACCAAACATACGTTCTGCCGAATCTGCGAGGCGCTTTGCGGACTCGAGGTCGACGTCGAAAACGGCCGCGTGAAGGCAATTCGTCCCGACGAGCGTCACGTGGCGACCGAGGGCTTTGCCTGTCCCAAAGGACTCAAGCAGCACTTGCTCTACGACTCCCCCGACCGCTTGCGCGCTCCGCTCGAGCGTTGCGGCGAGGGTTTTCGAGAGGTGCCGTGGCCGCGAGCGATCGAGCGCGTCGGCGCCAGCGTAAGGCGGCTGCGGGCCGAGTACGGTGCCGACGCGATCGCGATGTACGTCGGCACAGCCGCGGGCTTTGGCGTGCTGCACCCGATCTTTGCGCAAGGGTTCATGACCGGCATCGGCTCGGGCAGCATGTACTCCTCGGCGACCCAGGATTGCAGCAACAAATTTGCAGTCGCCCGCTTGATGTACGGGTTTCCGTTCACCCAGCCTTTTCCCGACGTCGATCGCACACAGTGCCTGATCGTCGTCGGTGCCAATCCGATCGTCTCCAAGTGGAGCTTCTTGCAAGTCTCCAATCCGGCGCGGAGGCTGAAGGCGATCGAATCGCGCGGCGGGCGGCTGTGGATCGTCGATCCGCGGCGTACCGAAACCGCGAAGGTCGCCGGCCGCCACGTTTTCATCCGGCCGGGCACGGATGTCTTCTTCTATGCGGCGTTTTTGCGCGAGCTGATCGACTCGGGCGGCGTGGATCGCAAGCACGTCGAGGCGGCGATGACCGGCTACGAGGAACTATGCCGGGTTGTCGCGCCGTGGACGGCCGACCGCTGCGCCGCAGTTACCGGAATCGATGCCGCGACGCTTCGCGAGATGGTCGGCGACTACCGGCGGGCCGACGGCGCTGCGCTGTACAGTTCGACCGGCGTGAACATGGGCGGCAATGGTGTGCTCGGCTTCTGGCTGCAGGAGGTGATCAACGCGGTTTCGGGCAACCTCGACCGCAGCGGCGGCACGCTGGTCGGCAAGGGCGTGATCGATTTTGCCGCCTTCGGCAAGAAGCACGGCGTGTTGCTGCGCGAGGACCGTTCGCGCATCGGAGGCTTTCCGGCCGTCAACGACGCGTTTCCCGGCGGCGTGCTGGCCGACGAGATCCTGACCCCAGGTCCCAGGCAAGTACGCGCCCTCTTTGTCACCGGCGGCAACCCGCTGATCACCATGGCCAATGCCGGGCGCCTGCGCGAGGCCTTCGAGACACTCGAGTTGTTGGTGGTCCTCGACATCTTTCAAAACGAGACCGCCTCGCTTGCCCACTACGTTCTGCCGGCGACTTCGCCGCTCGAGCGTCCCGATCTACCCTTCGTCTTTCCTCTGATGCTCGGCATGCAGTCGCGTCCTTATCTGCAGGCGACCGAAGCGATCGTCGAAGCCGACGGCGAGCAGCGCGACGAAGCGAGCATCTATCTCGATCTGGCGCGCGCGAGCGGCGTGAGCCTATTCGGGTCGGCGACGGCGCAGCGTTTGCTCGAGCTGAGCCGAACGTTGGCGCGACTTAGTGGCCGCAAGGCGGGTAACGGGAGCGGCCTGCCGCAAAGGGCGCTGCTGTCGCTGCTACTGCGGGCGACCGGGCAGGGGAGCTTTGCCAAGCTGTTGGCCTCGCCTCACGGCAGGGCGCGACCGGTGCAAAACGGAGGGGACTTTCTCGGCCGTCGCGTCGTCACCGACGACGCCAGGGTACACCTGGCACCGCCGCAACTCGTCGAGCAGGCGACAAAGCTCGAAGCCGACTTTGCGCGAGAGCGCGAGCGGCGGGGGGAGCTGAGGCTGATCACCAAGCGGGCCGTGACGACGCATAACTCCTGGACACACAACATCGAGGAGTTCGTCCGCCGCGCTGGCCATACCAATCATCTGCATCTGCATCCCGACGACGCCGCACGGCTCGGATTGCGCGACGGAGATCTTGCCGACGTGTCGACGCAGACGGCGACCGTGCGGGTATCGGTTCGCCTGAGCGAGGATTTGATGTCCGGCACGGTCGCATTGCCGCACGGCTGGGGGCATCAGCACGCCCGTGGCCTGAGCGTGGCGAGCCGAACCAAGGGGGTGAATGCCAATCTGCTGGCAGCCGACGGGCCCGAACGGCTGGAGAGGCTATCCGGTATGGCGCATCTCACGGGGATCCCCGTCGAGGTGCGGCCGGCCGCGGGAGCGCGCGTTGATTCGAGTTGGTCGGGACTCGCGGTTGCCGACTCGATCGAAGCGCCGTTCGACGAGTCGACGGAGCAATCGGTGTGAACGGGGCCTGGATCCGCATCGGCACTGCTTATGTCGTAGCGGCCATCGCCAGCATCGTGGCGGCTTGTTGGTGGGGCGGCGAGCATCCGTTGCGCGTTGCCTTCGTCGCCGACGTGGTAGCGACGCTCGTCGTCTTCGGCTTCAGCGTCGCTTACGACAACTCGAGTTTCTACGATCCCTATTGGAGCGTCGTGCCGATACCGATCGCGCTCTACTGGGCGCTGTCGGCGCAAACCGCAGCGAGCGCGCTGCGGGCCTTTGTGGTCGTGGCGCTGATCGCGACCTGGGGGTCGCGGCTTACTTGGAACTGGATGCGTGGCTGGCAAGGGCTTCGGCACGAAGACTGGCGTTATGCCGATCTGCGCGAGAAGAGCGGTCGCGCATACTGGCTGGTCAGCCTGGCCGGCATCCACATGGCGCCGACGCTGTGGGTTTTCGGCGGCCTACTGCCGGCATATGCCGCGCTTGCAGGCGGCGACCGGCCGATCGGTTGGCTCGATCTGGCGGCGTTTGTCGTTGCCGGCGGAGCCATCTGGATCGAGGCCCGCGCCGACCGTGAGTTACGCAACTTCCGTCTGAGGCCGCACGAACCGGGGGATATTCTGGCCAGTGGGCTGTGGGCACGCTCGCGCCATCCCAACTACGTCGGCGAGATGAGCTTTTGGTGGGGCATCTACCTGTTCGGCTTGGCCGCCGCTCCCGCCTGGTGGTGGAGCGGCGTCGGTGCGCTCGCGATTACGCTGATGTTCCGCTTCATCAGCCTGCCGATGATGGAACGGCGCATGCTCGCGCGCCGCCCCGCCTACGCCGACCTGCAATCCCGCATCCCCCTCTTGACAGGGATAAGCACCTTTTCCAAGTAGTTGATTTTGCTCGTTTGTCTGGGTCGAATCGCAGGCTTTCGACGGCAAAAGAGAGGGTAGTCGGCCTCGCCTGTGTCGCGCCTGGGCCGGCTCACTCATCCGCGCTCGAGCATCTCGAGGCGCTCGGCCTCGGCGAAACGCGCGCGCAGACGCTCGAAGTCTTCACGCGTGAAGAGCTCGAAGCGCTTGCTGCCGCGCTCTCTCCAATAGATGGGATCACTCACGCGGTCGGGATGGAAATGGGCCGCCTTGAGATTGCGCACGAGGATCTTCTGCGTTCCGGTGTATTCGAAGTCGTCGACCAATCGTACGAAGTCCGGGAACCATTTGCGGTCCATGCCACCGTGGACGACAAGCTGTTCGCAGAAGTCGAAGAACCCGGCTGGATCGAAGCTCGCACCGTCGCGCAGTTTGAGGGCGGCCATCACCAGTTCATCGGAGACAGCGCAGGGCACGCCGTAAGCGGCGGCAAGCGGAATGTCGGGATGCTCGGACAGCAGACGCGCGACCTGGAGAGCCGAGAAGTTTTCCCCGTCTTTGCGAATCCAGTCGTCGGTGCGGCCGTCGAAATAGAGGAACCGTTTTCCGTCGGCTTCCAGCACGTGTCCCAGATCGCCCGAGTGGTAGACCCCATCGCGGAACTTGGCGCTGTTGGCGTCAGGGTTGTCGAAGTAGCCCTGAAACAGGCCCGCTTCCGGTGACACCCGGCAGATCTCGCCGACCGCTTCTTCGTAGTTGAGGATCTTGCCGTCCTCGTCGAGCCGAGCCGGGGGACACTCGGTTGCGTTTTCGTTCAACACCTTGACCGCCGGATCGGTGATCTCGCCGACGCTTCCGCGGGGGTCCCCCGTGCGCCGAAACGTGCTGATCGCCGCTTCGGTCGATCCGTACAGTTCGAACATTTCCTCGATCCCGAGCCAGTCCATGAAGCGGTCGATATCGGGTGCCGAAGCGCCGTTGCCGAGCGCGTAGCGGAAGCGGTTGGCCGGATTCTCGGTGATCTCTGCGTGAATCCGCTCCTCGTCTCCGCCGTACTGCTGCTCGATCGCGCGCAAAATGTAGTGCACGGGTTCGCCGACGTAGTTCCAGAAGGTGACGCCGTAACGCAGAACGTCGGGCACGAACTGGCTGGCGCTGAAGCGCTCGCGGATGCCGATCGAACCACCCACCCAGAAGGCCGGCATCATGCCGAGGAAGATCGAGTTGGAGTGGAACATCGGCATGCAGGGGTAGCCAACGTCGTCTTGGCCGAGGCTCATGTTCGTCGCCACACCCATGCCGATCGCAATCAGCTTGAAGTGGGTGTTGTTGATCCCCTTGGGGAGCCCGGTGGTTCCCGAGGTGTAGATGACCATCAGGTTGCTTTCCGGTGTCACCTGAACGTCGGGTAGGGCGAGCGCCTTCTCGGCGGTACCGATTTCTCGGTCGAGGCAGGAGGCAAAGCTGGCGGCGTCCTCGATCTTGGGGCCGGCGCCGGTATCCAAGTAGAGGATGTTTTCAGCCGCAACGGTCGTCAGTTGCTTCTGCACGCAGCGCACTTCGTCGGCCAGGCGACGGTCGACGACGAGCACCCGCGAATGCGATTGGTTGATCACTCCGGCCAGCGTGTTGCCGCGAAGCCCCGTGTTGATGCCGAAGAGGGTCAGGCCCGATACGGCGCAGGCGCCGTAGAGGCCGGCGAGTTCGAGATGGTTGTCGAGCAACATCGCGACATGTCCCGGTCGCTGCTCGTCGCTCGGTCCGAGTCGTCCAAGCAAGAAGCGTCCGATCCGTGCCGACTCGTCGCGGAAACGCCGATAAGACCAGCACCGCTCGTGTTGTCGCAAAAAGACTTTGTCGGCGGCTACCGGGTGCTCGGCGCGAGCCTCGATCTGGGCGCGTAGGGTCAAGTCGGCGTTGAATAAGAGCGGTTCACTCGGCACAAGAAGGACTCCTCATCAGGTACTCACCGGCGGTCCGAGGCGTTTCCTCTTCGATCGCCGTGGTGCAAGCGGCATATCATGTACCGTGGGTTGACGGCAGAGGCTACTTTGGAAGTCGAACTACACCGTCTGTTTCTCCTTACTGGGATCATGGCTACCGGCGCGGTGGTGCAGGGATCGGTCGGCTTTGGGCTCAATCTTCTCGCCGTGCCGCTGCTGGTGCTGGTGGATCCCGCTCTGGTGCCCGGACCGGTGCTGGCAGCCGCGCTCGTGCTGACGCTTTTGATGGCCTACCGCGAGCGCCAGGCAATCGACCTCAGCGGTCTCGGCTGGGCCTTTGCCGGCCGTGTGCCGGGAACGGTGGGCGGGCTCGGCGCGCTGCTGCTGCTTCCGGCCGAGTATTTGGCGGTCGCTTTTGCCGCATTGGTGCTGCTTGCCGTGGTTCTCAGCGCGACCGGACTCCGCATTCGTCGGACCCCGCGCGCACTGCTTACCGCCGGAGCTGCTTCGGGCTTCATGAGCACGACCTCGGCCATCGGCGGTCCGCCGATGGCCTTGGTCTACCAGAGCGAAAGCGGCCATCGCTTGCGCGGAACGCTTTCCGGCTACTTCGTCGTCGGGGCTTTGATGTCGATCACGGCGCTGGCCTTGGTCGACCGCTTTGGTGCCGCCGAACTACGCGCCACGCTCGCTCTGTTGCCGGGCATTGTCATCGGTTTCTCGCTTTCGGCGCCGATGGCTCGGATGCTCGACCGCGGTTGGACGCGGCCGGCGGTTCTTCTACTTGCCGCGCTTGCTTCGATGGCGGTCATCGTTCGAGAGTTGTCGTCAGCATTTTCGCCCGGCTGAGGAAGCCGGGAGTACGTCGTGACGGGTCGCCCCTTCGACCGTGCCGACCTGCACAGGCGTCTCGAGGTCTTAAGGGAAAACCAGTAAACTGCCCCCACGACTGCGGGGGTCCGGAACAAAAAAGTCCTTTTTTGGAAAAACGCTTCTTGACAGGCGCAGGGGCGGCACCGTACACAAGAAGTTCACCGCACGAACAACTCGTGCGCTAAATGGGGGTAAGGAAACAACAGTCGGTGTCGTCGTTGCAGCCACATTGCAGGTTGGGAGATCTCTTCGATCCGCCTCTCTCTCGCGTACCCGTGGAACACTGCGTCGCA
>CAZJCO010000166.1:0-6846 GCA_964544375.1 uncultured Myxococcales bacterium | reverse complement strand
CGGACATGCCACCTTGGCGACGGCGCATGTCCTTCTCGATCATTTACGGCCACGGCGCAGCGAGATTCGCTTCGCCACCCGCAGCGGCCCCTTGGCCGTGCGGCGCACGGACGGACGACTCGAGATGGACCTGCCCGCGCTGCCGCCGCGGCCCTGCCAGGCGCCGCAGCCGCTGATCGCGGGCCTCGGTTGCGCGCCCGAAGAGATCCTAGTGGCCTCGCATTACCTGGCGCTGTTTGCCGGCGCCGAGGAACTCCGAGCGCTGCAGCCGGACTTCGCCGAACTGGCTCGCTGCCACCCCCGCGGGGTGATCGTCACGGCTCCAGGAGAAGACTCGGTAGACTTCGTCAGCCGCTTCTTCGCCCCCTCCTTCGGAATCGACGAAGATCCGGTTACCGGTTCGGCGCACTGCACGCTGGCCCCTTTCTGGAAAGAGCGCCTAGGCGCGCGACGCATGCGCGCCCAGCAGGTCTCGGCGCGGGGAGGCGAGTTGTCGTGCGAGGTCCGCGGCGACCGAGTCGCCGTCGGCGGTCGCTGCGCGCTTTATCTCGAGGGTACGATTACGGTTCCCGAGCCTCTACCGGGGCGCGGTCCCCAACCGCCTCGGCGACGTCGGGCAACGTCCTGAGTACCCCGCGCAGCGCTTCGTAGACCGCCTCGTACTCGGTCGAGGGTCCCGACAGAATGGTAAAGAGACCTCCGAACGAGGAATGTCCCACCGACCGGTCTTTCCACACGACTTTCTGCGCCGCCGGATCGAGCAGCAGCGCAGAAATCGTAACCGACGATTCCCCGGGGCTTTCTCCGCCATGCTCGAGGCGCTCGAGGAATAGAAGCAATACGGGAGGCGGCTGCTCGGCGAAGGCGCTCGCGAGCAAGCCGGGGTCACCCTCGCGGAGCTGTGCTGCGGACAGGGCGCGCAACTCGTCTGGCAACGCAACGGTCGTCACTTGGTAGCCCTTGGCACGCAGCAACCGCTCGGCCGCGTCACGCGTCTGAGCGACCACGCGTACCTGCTCGAAACGGTCGGCTCGTACATCGACGATCGGCGGCAGCGCCACGCTCGACCAGCGAGTAGCGGCAAAGTCGGGATCGAGCTCAATCGGCGCGCGGGTACCGCCGCATCCAAGCAGGCACACCGACACGAGGCAGACAGCCGGCAATCTCCTGCGGCCAGCGCCTCTCACCGATAGCGCCTCAACTCGAGCCGTCCGATCTGCTCCGTGTGCACCGCGTCGGGTCCGTCGGCCAGTCTCAGCGTGCGCAGGCCGGCGTAGGCCTCGGCGAGAACGAAGTCCTGGCACACGCCGGCACCACCATGGACTTGAATCGCACGATCGAGCACGCGCAGTGCCATGTTCGGAGCAACCACCTTGATCTGCGCAATCTCGGAACGCGCTTGCTTGTTGCCCGCGGTATCCATCATGTAGGCCGCCTTCAGCGTCAGCAGTCGTGCCTGTTCGATTTCCATGCGCGAGTGAGCGATCTGTTCCTTGACGACACCCATCTCGGCAAGCGGGCGCCCGAAGGCCACGCGCGAGGTGGCTCGCCGGCACATTGCTTCCAGCGCCCGCTCGGCCATGCCGATGGTCCTCATGCAGTGATGAATCCGGCCCGGCCCCAGGCGGCCCTGGGCGATTTCGAATCCGCGTCCTTCGCCGAGAAGGATATTTTCTCGAGGCACGTGCACATCGGCAAATTCCACCTCGCCGTGTCCGTGCGGTGCGTCGTCGAAGCCGAAGACGTTGAGCGTTCGCACCACCCGCACGCCGGGAGCGTCCATCGGCACCAGAATCATCGCGTGCCGCCGGTGTCGCTCGGCATCGGGGTTGCTGATCCCCATGAAGATGGCTACCTTGCAGCGTGGATCGCCGGCACCCGAGGTCCACCATTTGCGGCCGTTGATGACATACTCGTCGCCGACCCGCTCGATGCGCGCTTCGATGTTCGTCGCGTCGGACGAAGCGACCGCCGGTTCCGTCATCGCAAAGCAGGAGCGGATTTCTCCCGCGAGCAACGGCTCGAGCCAACGCTTCTTTTGCTCTTCGCTGCCGTAACGGACCAGCACCTCCATGTTGCCGGTATCCGGAGCTGCGCAGTTGAAGATTTCAGGAGCCCAACGCGAGCGCCCCATGATCTCGCAAAGCGGTGCGTACTCGAGATTCGTCAGGCCCGCGCCGTACTCGCTCTCCGGCAGGAACAGGTTCCACAAGCCGTGCGACCTGGCCTTGTCTTTGAGTTCTTCGAGCAGCGGAAGGACCTTCCAGCGGCTGGGGCCGTCGGCGACCTGCTCGTAGATCGCCGGTTCGGCCGGATAGACGAATTCATCCATGAAGGCCGCGACTTCGGCACGCAAACGCTCGACTCGTTCGGAATATGCAAAATCCATCCGCGCACCATACCCTCGCGGAAGTCGTCCTACAATCAACCGCCGCTCGGCGCGTGACCTGCTTGTGGCGACGGCATCCTCCTGATGAAATGAGACCTCAGCGATGAAATCCATCTTGGCCAAGCTCGGTCACTGGGGTAGCGAACGTGGACTGACCCCAAACGCGATCTCCTGCACGGGCCTTCTTTTCGCTTTGGCTGCCGGCGTCTGCTTCGCCGCTGGCGCAGGTCACGCAGGCCCATGGGCAGAGGAACCTCCGGCCAGCGCGTGGCCGCTGGTCGGCGGCCTGCTGCTCTTGTTCGCCGGCGCCCTCGACCTCCTCGACGGCGCCGTCGCCCGCGGAGGAAACTTGCAGACCCGCTTCGGCGGGGTCCTCGACTCGACGCTCGACCGTTTCGGCGACATGGCCGTCTTTCTCGGTTGTAGTGTCTATTTCGCACGCCAGGCGAATCTGACCTACGTTTTCCTCAGCGGCTTGGCGATGGTCGCTACGGTTCAGATCAGCTACGTCAAGGCGCGGGCGGAAAGTTTCACCGATGGCATGGGCGTCGGATTCTGGCAGCGAGGCGAGCGCACAGTTGCGATGATTCTTGGCGGGCTCTTCGGGCACGTTGCGACGGTGCTGTGGATCCTGGCGATTCTGCCGATGTTTACGGTCCTCAGGCGAATGCGCCGCGCTTGGATTCTACTCCACCCCAACGCCGCACCGCCGTCGGCCGAGCGCTTCGTGCCGCCTTGGCAGCAACCGCGCACGACCACGGCTTACGCGTTGGTCTGCATTCTCATCGCCGGATTCATTCTGGTCGGGCCGTGGCTCGCTCCCGTGCTGCGCGCGGGATCCGACCCTCTGCGGCTCTTGCTCCCCGGGACGTAGTTTGCAAGCGAGCGGCGGCGGGGCTCAGTCTTGGCCGACCGCGGCAGCCGCAGCAACCGGCTGGTGTTCCCCGATGAACTCGTCGAGGGCTCTGCGCGCCTCGCTGTCACGCATCTGCCGCGGCGGCGACTTCATCGAACAGGCCGAAATCGCCTCCAACGGGCCGGCCAATCCGCGGTCCAATCCGAGCTTGACGCAGCGGATCGCATCGATTGCAACGCCTGCGCTGTTGGGCGAATCCTCCACGCTCAGGCGGAGTTCCAAGTTCATTGGCACGTCGCCGAAGCCGCGCCACTCCATGCGAATGAAGCAAACCTTGTTGTCGTCCTGCCAAGGCACGTAGTCGGACGGTCCAATGTGGATGCTGTCGGCCGGAAGCCGAACGTCGAGTTGCGATTGCACCGATTCCGTCTTCGAGATTCGCTTCGACTTGAGCCGGGTATGCTCGAGCATATTGAGAAAGTCGGTATTGCCACCGGTATTGAGCTGGTAGGTCCGCTCGAGCTTCACGCCGCGGTCGCCCACAAGACGAGTGAGTACCCGGTGGACGATCGTCGCCCCTACTTGGCTCTTGATGTCGTCGCCAACGATGGGGAGGCCACGCGCGCGAAACTTCTCGGCCCAGTGCTCATCGGACGCGATGAAGACCGGAATGCAGTTGACCATCGCTACGCCGGCGTCAAGGCAAGCCTGCGCGTAGGCACGGACGGCTTTTTCCGAACCGACGGGACAGTAACAGACAAGCACTTCCGCCCGCGATTCACGCAGCACGCGGGCGACGTCGCAAGGGTCCTTGTCGGCGACGCGAAAGGCGCGTTCGTCGGGGTATTCGGCCATATGGGCGGCGACGCCGTCGAGCACCGGCCCCATCGAGACGGTCACTCCTGAGGCCGGTATGTTCGGCTGAAAGACGGTCGTGCAGTTGGGCTTGGCAAACACCGCTTCTTCAAGCGGGTGACCGACCTTGCGGTAGTCGATATCGAAGGCGGCCACTACTCGAATGTCGGCCGGGCGGTAGCCGCCGACGTTCGGATGCATCAGACCGGAGACGGTCTCGTCGGCTCCGTCGCGGTAATACTCGAGTCCCTGAACCAGGGAGCTGGCACAATTCCCGACACCGGCTATCGCGAGCCTGACTTCGCCCATCTGCGGTTATCCTCCCAACCGATCCCAGTCACCGCCCAAGAGACGACTCGTCGGATGCGCCGGCGGCCTCGGCCCTGCCTCGAACGGACGATTCTCTGCGAAGCGGTGACACCTGTCTCTGGCCTGGCCGTCGCCCAACCCCCGTAACCGGCGGTCGGGCTCGCGATCCCTCTCCGAACGCAACATTCATAAAGCTGCGATTCATAATGTCAATCGAGCCGAGCCGACGCCAATCGCGCGCCTTTCCACGCGCTCCCTCGGGCGAGCCGGTCGGTCTTTCTCGATCGATCCTGCACCAGACTTACCAAGAAGCGTCACCAAATTGACGCCGCCCGTACAACGCTCCCAGCGTCCGTTAGGTAAGAGACTGTTTTCTAAAGGATCTTAGCATGAGCCGCGACATGGCACCATGCTTGCTTCCTAGCTTCCGGTTCCTTCCAAATCGGGTCGCGATGAAACGCTGGATTGGCATACTAGGACTCGCCGTCTTGGCCTTGACGCCGCTGCACGCGCTACCGGCGCAGCCGCCGGCCGAACTGTTCTTCTACAGCCCCGAATTCGCTCCAGACAACCTCGGCGTTCTCAAGAAGCTCGCCGAAGACTATCTGCGTTCGCGCGGAGTGGCAGTTCGCTTTCAGGCCTTCGCGCGCTTCGAAGACTTCCGCTCGGAATTTGACAAGCGCGACGTCCGGTTCGCGATCTTGCCACCCTGGGCCGTGGATCAGGGCTGCGCCGGCCACACGATGCTACCTCTGGCAAGGCCGGTTCGCGCGGGGAGCACGATGGATCGCAAGACCCTCATCGTCGGACCGACGATCCGCTCGGTTGGCGATCTGCGAAACGCGTCGGTCGCGGTAACCGACACCAAGCGCTCGGACGCGGCCGTTCCCCCATTGCTCGCACCGTTCATTGCAAAGCACCGAAACATCCGCGTGATCGCCGTTCCGAAGGACGTTGATGCGCTTTTGGCGGTGAGTTTCGGCCAGGTCGAAGCGGCCTTCGTGTCTACGGCTCAATTCGAGACGCTGACACAGCTGAGCCCTACGCTGACGTCCTCGCTTCGTGAGATCGGTTTCTCCGTAGAAGCTCCGTTCCCCCTGCTCTACGCAGCCGGCAACACCCCGACCGAAGACATCGACCGCTTCGTCGAGGCAACCCGGCGTATGAGCGAGAGCGACGCCGGGCAGCGCCTCTTGCGGCTTCTCGGTTACGACCAATGGCAAGAAATCCCGGCGGAACGTCGGGCCTCGCTCGCGCATACGGCGACGTGCCCGGGTGACGGCAAGGAGGCGAGCCGATGATGAACCACAGGAGCTGCGAGCGAGCCCTCCAACGGGTCGCGATCCTTTCGAGCCTGACTCTTCTGTTGGCCGGCTTCGCCGAGCAGGCCGGAGCGGACGTACTCATCGTCAAGTCCGGGGATCTGCCGCAGTACGAAGCGCCGATCGCGGCTTTCTCGCAACGTATTTCGAAGACAACCAGAGAAATTACCATCGACATCGACGCCCAGCGCCGCCTCCGCCACTCGGCCCGCAACGGCAAGGTCGAAGCCATCTTCGCTCTCGGGGGCCAGGCGGTCTTCTCGGCCCACCAAGCCTTCCCTGAAGTCCCGCTGGTATTCGCGATGGTTCTCAACCGTGACCGAGTGGACGTTACCGGCTCGATTACCGGGGTCGACGTGCAACTCCCGATCGAGTCCTTGTTTACGCGATTCAAACTGATGATGCCGAAGCTTCTACGGTTGGGAATCATTCACGGTCCTTCGCTCTCCGAACGAAACGTCGAACGAATCCGCACTGCGGCCGCATCGCTGCAGATCGAAGCAGTTACCGCTCGTGTGCAACACACGGACGAAGTGGCTGGCGCCTACCGCCGCATCCGTACGAAGATCGACGCCCTATGGATGGTGCCGGATCCGGTCGTCGTTACACGCGACAACTTCGGTTATCTCAGCCACCGCTCACGACACGACGGTATCGCTTTCCTCGCCTTTTCGGAGAACTTCGTCCGCGCGGGAGCATTGATGTCGATTTCCCCGAACTATCGGACGATGGGCGAACAGGCGGCGGTCCTGCTCGAACGCCTGCTCGAAGATCCGCGGCATCCGCCGGAGATCCAAGCGCCACTCGGAAGTCGACTAGTCGTCAACGCCGCGGTAGCGAGCGACCTCGGCCTCGATACCGCTTCGAGTCTGCTCGGAAACGCGGACACGCTGATCAACGAGCGGCGCTGAATCGATGCTCCGGCGTATCGAGCCCCTAGCGTGCAAAATTGAACAGTCGCAACCGCTTTGTTCGTGCAATGACGGCCTGCGTGTGCGCCGGCATGCGAAAGTACAAAGAATTGCGGCTGGCCTGAGTCTTGCACTTTTTCTGGAGGCCACGCTCGCTCAACCGGCGCCGAGGGCTGGTGCAGGGTGCTCCCGGTGTGCACCCTG
>CAZJCO010000165.1:0-6847 GCA_964544375.1 uncultured Myxococcales bacterium | reverse complement strand
CGTGGTCCGGTGGGGGACCGGGCGCTCCCGCACGCCTGGCAACGACATAACTATTTGTTTTAACAATGCTTTTTGCATCGGCCGGCCGCCGGCCGGGAAATCTTTGTACGCGGCGCGTCGAAATCGTCGAAAAAGCTTGCCACACATGGGAAAAAGGCTAGGATAGAAGCTGAAATTGACAAACATTGTCAATATGCCATCCGCGTGGAGCCGCCCCGCTTGGTTGGTAGGAACCAGCGTGAGGTAACATCGCAATGACCCTAGCCCAGCTACGAACAGGAGAAAACGGGATCATTCGGCAGATCGACGGCGCCGACGATTCGCTGGTACGCCTGATGGAAATGGGGCTGGTTCCCGGCACGCGGGTACAGATAAGCGGCGTCGCGCCGCTCGGCGATCCCCTACAACTGTCGTTTCGCGGCTACAATCTCTCGATCCGCAAGAGCGAGGCCGCGCGGATCCAAATCGAACGGGTCGCCTGACGGCCCGCCGCGCCGACAATGAGGGCGGCCCAGCCATGCCGACCCCGTCTGCTCAATCTATGAACACGTTGCGTGGCGACCCGGGGGGTCAGGCTTGGGTTGCGATCGCCGGCAATCCCAACACCGGGAAGACCTCCCTGTTCAACGCGATTACCGGCCTGAGACAGAAAGTCGGCAACTACCCGGGCGTTACCGTCGAGCGTCGCCAAGGAGCGGTGCGACTCCCCTCCGGGCGCCGCGCCGAATGCATCGACGTGCCCGGCTGTTACTCGCTGGTCGCCCGCAGCCAAGACGAGCAGATCGCGCACGATGTTCTGATGGGCCAAGTCGAGGGCACGCCGTCGCCGGATTTGGCGTTGGTCGTCGTCGACGCGAGCAACCTCGAGCGCAATCTCTACCTCGCCAGTCAGATCATTGACATGGGTATCCCCAGCATCGTCGTCCTCAACATGATGGACGTCGCCCAGCGTTCGGGAATCGACATCAACACCGAGCGCTTATCGCAGGAGCTCGGCGTTCCGGTGGCGACAACAGTCGCGGTACGTGAGGAAGGCATCCCCGAGTTGCTTGCGCTCGTCGAGGACGTCCTCAGCGGCAACATCTCGGCGTCGGCATCGGGCGGCACCCGAACCGTCGCGGCGCGGCCGTGGATTACGGGGGAGGAGGTCGAGCGGCAGATCGCCGAACTGGCGGCCGAGCTGCAGCGCCACAACGTGCGCCCGGAGCGCGCCGACGCCGAAGCAATTTGGCTACTGTCGAGCGTGCGCGAGCGCGACGAATTGGTCGGCATCAATCCGCACATTCGCGCGCAGGTCAGTCGGATTCAGCAGGATCTAGAAGCCGCCGGAACTCCATTCAGGACTTGCGAGATCCAGGCCCGCTATGCGTGGATCGAAAGCGCCGTCGAGCGTGGATCTCCGCGCCGCGTGACGTCTCACGCAACTGGGAGAGATCGGCTCGATCTGCTGTACGCCCACCGCGTGGCCGGCCCCGCGCTGTTTCTGTTGGCAATGGCGGTCATCTTTCAAGCGATCTTCGCTTGGGCGGACCCGGCCATCGGCGCAATCGAGTACGCCTTTGCCGCGCTGTCTTCCGGCGTGCGCGCGGTGTTACCGCCGGGAGTCCTGCGCGATCTCCTGACCGAAGGCGTGATCGCCGGAGCCGGCAACGTCGTCGTCTTTCTACCGCAGATTCTGATCCTGTTCTTCGCCATCAACCTGCTCGAAGACACCGGTTACATGGCGCGCGCCGCCTACATGATGGACCGCGTGATGGGCCGGGTCGGCTTGCACGGGCGCGCCTTCATTCCACTGCTGTCGAGTTTTGCCTGCGCGATCCCCGGGATTATGGCGACGCGTACGATCGAAAATCGGCGCGACCGTTTGGTGACGATCCTGGTTGCACCGTTGATGAGCTGCTCGGCGCGCCTGCCCGTGTACGCCATGGTGATCGCCGCGCTGTTCGACGCCGACCGACCCGTCGCTGGGTTCTTTACCGTTGGCGGCCTCATCCTCTTGGCGCTCTATTTGTTCTCCGTGGTTTCGGCGATCGCCATGGCCTTTGTCCTCAAGGCAACCATCCTGCGCGGCCCGCGGCCGCCTCTGGTGCTAGAGATGCCGCCCTATCGTCTGCCAAGACTTGGTAGCGTGCTGCACAGCATGGCCGAGCGAGCCGGCTTGTTCTTGCGGCGGGCGGGTACCGTGATCGTCGCTGCGACGATCATTTTGTGGGCGCTGCTGAGTTACCCGCGCGACGTGGCGCTCGACCGGAATTTTGCCGGCGAGCGCGCGGCGATCGAGCAGACCATGCCGGATGCCGCGGCACGTGACGCTGCGCTGACAACACTGCAAAAGGAAGAATCGGCGGCGCGCGTGCGCGCCAGCTACGGCGGCAGGCTCGGGCGGGCAATCGAACCGCTGATCGCCCCGCTCGGCTTTGACTGGAAGCTCGGCATCGGATTGATCGGCGCTTTCAGTGCGCGCGAAGTCTTGGTCAGCACGCTCGGCGTGGTCTATGGCGTCGGTGGTGAGGCGAACGAAGAGGACACGTCGCTGAGAGAGAAACTTCGCAACGACCGCCGTCCTGACGGTCGTCTGGTCTACACGCCGCTGGTCGGGCTGTCGCTGATGATCTACTTCGTCCTGGCCTGCCAGTGCGTCAGCACCTTGGCCGTCGTGCGCCGGGAAACCAACGGCTGGCGCTGGCCGGCCTTCATGCTCGGCTACATGACGGCGCTCGCGTGGGTCGCCTCGTTCGTCGTCTACCAGGGCGGTCGCTGGCTGGGGTACGCATGAGCTGGCTGGGAAACCTATGAGTTGGTTGGGATACGTATGAGTTGGGTCGCCGAGCATTGGCAGGACGTCGTCGTAGCCGTCGTGCTACTTGCAGCGGTCGGCTACATGGTGCGGCGGATCGTTCGTTCGCTTGGCGGACGCGGCAAGCACGCGGGTTGTGATGCTTGTCCCTCCAGCCGTCTCGACGACTTTGCGAGCCCACCGCGCGACAGAACGAAGCGCTAGCGGGACGGCGGCCGGCCGCGTCTACTTTCCAGTGAAGTTCGGTTTGCGCTTTTCGGCGAAGGCGCGCGGGCCTTCCTTGGCGTCCTCCGACGACATCACGCGCGCGCCGAGCGCCTTTTCGAGTACGAAGTGCTGCTCCAAACCGAGCGACCGCACGGCGATCTCTTTCGCCGTGCGAACCGCAAGTGGACCGTTCTTGCAGATCACCTCGGCAAGCTCGAAGGCCGCGTCCATCAGCTGCTCCTTTGGCACGACCCGGTTGATCAGGCCAATGTCGTAGGCGCGGGCGGCATCGATCGGCCGGCCGGTGAGCAGCAGTTCCATGGCTACGGCCCAGGGAATCTGACGCGGCAGGCGAATGTGGGTACCACCGGTCGGGATGATACCCCAGCGCACTTCGCCGAGACCGAACGTTGCGTGCTCGGCGGCAATGCGAAGGTCGGTCCCCTGTAAGAACTCGAGTCCGCCGGCAATACAATGGCCGTTCACGGCTCCAATGATCGGTTTGAAGACGTCCGAGAACGGGCGCTTCGTGTGGTCCTCGTAGCCCATCTCGTCACCGGACTGCAACAAAGGGATCGCTTCTTTCAGATCCATCCCCGAACAAAAGGCTTTGTCGCCGGCCGCCGTAAGAATTGCGACCCACAGCTCGTCGTCTCGGCTGAAGTCCTCGAAGGCCGCGTCCATCCCACGCAGCATCTCGCCGGTAAAGGCGTTCATCGCCTCGGGCCGGTTGATCGTCATCACCGCGATGCGGCCTTTCTTCTCGTACCGAAACGTCTCGGACATCCGGTTCTACCAACCTTTCGCGCGGCAACTTCCTGTCATTACGCGCACTTAGAAAAGGGGCTTATCCCTGTCAAGTCCGCCGTGTCAAGTCCGTTTGGTCGGCTCGATTTTGGTCAGACGGGCTAGGTTCAAGCCGAGGATCTTGGCGCGAATCTCGTCGGTGATCGGCTCGTAGCCCCACTTTTCCTGCAGCTCTTCGGGCATTTCGAGCGTGCGGATGTAGTCGACCGCCCATTTCATGTCGTCGTAGGGCAGGTCCAATCCCATGACGATGCGATCGGCGGTGACCCATTGGAGAGCCTCGCCGATCATGTGGTAGCCCCGGTACGGGGCCCGCGCCAGCCAGCCGACGATTCCCGACAAACTGAGGTACAGGTTCTGGTGCTTGCCTGCCAAGCCGATCAACTCTTCGTGGTAGGGCCAACCCATATGGTAAGCAATGATCTTCAGCTCGGGGAAGTCGAGCAGTACGTCATCGAGCAAAATCGGCAGTGTGTATTTTGTCGGCTGCGGCACGACGTAGGCCATGCCGGTGTGCACGGTCAGCGGAATGTCGAGTTCACAGGCTTTCTCATAAAACGGCCACAGCTCTTTGTCGTTGAGCGGGCCGTCCTCCGGCGCATAGACCTTACACAGACGGGCATTGCGTTCCTTGACTAGATACTCGAGTTCCCAGATGGCGTTCTTCACGCCGCGGCGCAGGATCGGGCCGACGTTGCATTCAAAGTACAGCCTTTCCGGAAACGGCTCGATTTCCTGCAACACGAAGCCATTGGTCGACATACAGGTCGAATGCGCGGCCACATCCATCATCGATTCGCGCAGGGCAAAGCCGACGTCGACTCCCGCTTCGTCCATGTACTTGACTAGTGAGGCGGCGTTGGGTTCGGGCATCTCGCCCCCGGCCATCAACGAGCGACCGGCCCAAGCGCGCATAACACCGTCCACGCTCTGCCACCAGCGCTGAAACTCTGGAAAGTAACTCATTTCCATAACGGCCTGCTGGTTGAGCAGGTGGCATTCGGACAGGGCTACGAAGTAGTCGTCTTTGGCCATCGGATGTTCTCCTTCCCTTTCGTCGTCTTTAGTCGTGGGACTTTCCGGCTCGGTGGATTGCGTTCCAAATGCGGTTCGGTGACGCGGGAACTTCGGTAATGTGCACGCCGAGTGGCGCCAGCGCGTCGTTGATAGCACAGAGGATCGCGGCCGGCGTCGTGTGGATCGCGCCTTCGCCGACCCCCTTGGCGCCGAGCGGACTAAACGGCGAGGGCGTCACCAAGGCGGCTTTCTCGGTCATCGGCACTTCGTGAATCGTCGGCAGCAGGTAGTCCATGAAGGTCGAGGTAACGAGCTGGCCTTCTTCGTCGTAGATTGCCTCTTCGAGCAGCGCCGCGCCGACGCCTTGAGCCACGCCTCCCTGCGTCATGCCCTCGACGTTTGTCGGGTTCAGCCGAGTGCCGCAATCGTCGGCGATCCAGTAGCCGAGGATCTTCACCTTCCCGGTCTCCGTATCCCCTTCGACCAGGGCGAGATGGCAAGCGTTGGCCGCCGTAAGATAGCTCTTCGCCCTACCGTTCTCGTCGGCCGGCGTGCGCCCGGGAGCGGTCCATACGTGGGTCGCCTCGGGACTCGGGTCCATGTCCTCGGGCAGCAAGTCGCTGCGCGCGAGCATCGTCGCAGCCACCTGGGCCATGTGCATCTCGGCGCCTTCGACCCCGGGCATACGGATCATGCCGTCCTCGAATTCGAGCGCCTCCGGAGGCGCCTGCATCAAGTGGGCAGCCACGCGGATCAACTTGGCGCGCAGACGCTCGGCTGCGCCAAGCACGGCGCCGGTGATCGCTACGCCCAGGCGGCTGCCGCCCGGCCCGAAGTGCGGCGGCGCCGACAGACTGTCCTGCTGTATCACCCGGACATCGGCCATATCGACGCCGAAGTAGTCGGCAAGCAACTGGCTAATCAGCGTGTACTGGCCCTGCCCTTCGTGAGAAAAGCCGATACGCGCAATGATTTTGCCGAGCATGTCGATCGATACCGTCGCCCCTTCCGGCACGCCCGTAAGCGGCATACCGACGACGGCGTAGGCGTTCCAGTCGAACACGCCGGGCTCGATCGTACTGACCACACCGATGCCGAGATAACGGCCCTCCTTGCGCGCTTCTTCCTGCCGGCGCCGCAGCGCCTGGTAGTCCGACATTTCGAGCAGCTTGTCGAGCGCCGCTTCGTAGTTGCCACTGTCGTACTCGTTGCCGCTCGGGATCGTATAGGGAAACGCGTCGGGCGGGATGAAGTTCTTGCGACGGATCTCGGCCGGATCCATACCGAGGCCACGCGCCGCAACATCGACGGCCATTTCGAGCACGCAGTTGTGCGGCGGTGGGCCCATGCCGCGGTAAGGGCTTCCATACAGCTTGTTGGTCGCGACGATCTTGAAATCGTATTCCGCTGTCGGGATGCCGTAACACCCGACGAAGGCGGCCAGCGGCTTGACGACGCTGACGGCACCGAAGCCTTCGGCGGTCGCGCCGAGGTCATCGAGCAGTCTTACTTTTAGACCGGTGATCGTCCCATCGTTGTTGACCGCAAGCGACACTTCGTAGTGACGGTCCCAGGACTGGCTGCCGCCTGCGACCAGGTACTCCATGCGGTCTTCCGTCCATTTGACCGGACGCCCGCCGCACTTGCGTGAAAGCATCGCGGTAACGAAGCTGCCGCGGAACCCTCCCTTGCCGCCGAAACTGCCGCCGTGGGGTTGGCTGACAACCCGCGTCTTGTTCGTCGGCACACCGAGTACAGCGGCGATTCCCATGCCGGCGTGCGACTGCGACTGAATAGCGCCCGTGCAAGTCAGCGTCTGGTCCGCCGGATCCCAGCGACTGATCACGCCGAAGGTCTCCATCGGATTGGCGCCCAGCCGGTTCCAGCGCAGCGTCTCGGTAAACACCTGGTCGGCGTTTTTGAACACCTCGTCGATCTCGCCCCACTTGCAGTCGCGCGCGAGTATCAGGTTCGTCTCGTGGTCTTCCACCACGAGCGGCTCGGACGCGGCGTGGCGAC
>CAZJCO010000164.1:0-6850 GCA_964544375.1 uncultured Myxococcales bacterium | reverse complement strand
ATTCATCGCCTCGTGTTGACGGCGCTCGAGGGAGCACGCTTGAAGATTGAGGTAGCGTGCTCGAAAGGCACCTACATACGGAGTCTGGCGCGGGACATCGGAGAGCGCGTCGGTTGCGGGGCCACTCTCGAAAGCCTCTGCAGGACCGCTTTCGGCAGATTTCGTTTGGCCGAGGCACTGCCCCTGCCGGCGGCGGAAGAAGCGGCTGAGGCCCGCCCGCGGCTGATCGAGGCGGTCCTGCCTCTGGCGTCGGCCCTGTCGGAATTGCGTGCGCTGACGGTTGACCGAGCCACCGCCGAGCATCTGCGCAGGGGCCGTCAGGAGGCGCTGGCGCGCATTGCCGGGCCACGGATGGAAGGAGAAACGGCCCGCGTTCTCGACTGCCGGGACGCGCTGGTTGCGGTGGTCAGCGAGCGCCGGGGCCGCTGGCGCCTGGACCGTGTTTTTGCCTCCGCGGCGCCTTGCGCGCCCTGACTGGCCGTGTTACAAGGTCGGCGATAAACGAGGAAGAGGAAGTACAAGGAGAAGAGGCGAAGCGACCGTGTCGATGGTTCAGGAAGTAAAGCAGTCCAAACGGACGATCATAGAGTCCTTCAGGACGCACGATGCCGACACGGGCTCCCCGGAAGTCCAGATCGCGCTGCTGTCAGCGCGCATCGCCCACCTGACCGAGCATTTCAAGGTTCACAAGAAGGACCACCACTCGCGTAGGGGCCTGCTCAAACTGGTCAGCCAGCGACGGCGACTTCTGGATTATCTCAAGCGCACCCGGTACGAGCGCTATCTGGCCGTTATCGACCGGCTCGGTCTTCGCAGGTAGTCACTCCCATCGAAAACAGGCTCAACTCCCTGGCTCCTCTCCGGCCAAGACTATTCGGCAGGAAGAGGTGAGAACTCATGGTACATAAAGTAGAACTAGAACTCGGCGGGCGCACGTTGACGCTCGAAACCGGGCGCATTGCAAAACAGGCCGACGGCGCGGTGTTGGCCTCCTACAACGACACGTCGGTATTGATAACCGCGGTATCATCGAAGTCCGGGCGTGAGGGCATCGATTTCTTCCCCCTCACGGTGGAATACCAAGAAAAGATGTTCGCCGCCGGCAAGATCCCCGGCGGTTTCTTCAAACGAGAGGGCAGGCCAGGAGCGCACGAGATCCTCACTTGCCGCGTGATCGACCGGCCGATTCGGCCGCTTTTTCCCAAAGGCTACAAGAACGAAACTCAGGTGATCGCGACGGTTTTGTCGGCGGATCGGGCCGGCTGCTCGGACGTCGTCAGTTTGATCGGCGCTTCGGCGGCCCTGACGATCTCCGACATTCCTTTCGACGGCCCGATCGGCGGCGTTCGCGTTGGCCGGCTCGACGGTGAGCTGGTCGTCAACCCTTCGGTCGACGACGCGGAACTCTGCGATATTGACCTTTTGGTGGCTGCGCGTCGCGAGGCGATCGTGATGGTCGAGGGGGGTGCGCAGGGCGTGCCCGAGGACGAGGTGCTCGAAGCCTTGTACTTTGCGCACGAGTCGATCCTACCGATCCTCGACAAGCAGGAAGAGCTGCGTGCGCAAGCCGGGCGGCCAAAACGCGAGTTCGTGCCGCCGGCGACGGACGAAGAGCTTGACCGTCGGATTGGCGAAATGGCGCGATCCGGGCTCGAGGCGGCATACGCGAACACCGACAAGCTCGAGCGCTATGCGGCGATCGACCGTTTCCAGAAGGAGTTCATCGAGGGCTTGCCGGAGGAATTGGCCGAGCGTGAAGACGAGGTTCGCCAGAGCCTCGAGAAGGCCAAGAAAGGCTTCGTGCGGCAGCGCATCGTTACGACGAAGAAGCGCATCGACGGTCGCGGCCTGACCGATGTTCGGCCGATTTCGATCGATCTCGGGTTTCTTCCGCGCACCCACGGAAGCGCCCTGTTCACGCGTGGCGAGACCCAGGCGATCGTCGTAACGACCCTCGGTACGTCGTCCGACGAGCAGCGCATCGATTCGCTCTACGGCGACGTCTGGAAGCGGTTCCTGCTTCACTATAATTTTCCGCCGTTCTGCGTGGGCGAGGCCAAGATGTTACGCTCACCGGGCCGGCGCGAGATCGGTCATGGCGCGTTAGCCGAAAGGGCTCTTTCAAAGGTCTTGCCGAAGCAAGAAGACTTCCCGTACACGATTCGCGTGGTTTCCGAGATTACCGAGTCGAACGGATCGTCGTCGATGGCGACCGTCTGCGGTGGGGCCTTGTCGATGATGGAAGCCGGCGTCCCAATCGCGGCGCCGGTTGCAGGCGTCGCAATGGGCCTGATCCGCGAGGGCGAGGACTTCGTCGTGCTGTCGGACATTCTCGGCGACGAAGATCATCTCGGCGACATGGATTTCAAGGTTGCCGGTACCAACGACGGCATTACCGCCGTGCAGATGGACATCAAGATCGACGGTATCCCGCGCGAGATCATGCGCGACGCGCTCTATCAAGCGCGCGAAAACCGCCGGCACATTCTCGGCGAGATGGCCAAGGCGATTTCGACCCCACGCGCCGAGATGTCGCAGCATGCGCCGCGCATCGAAGTGATCCACATCAGCCAGGACAAGATCCGCGACATCATCGGACCCGGCGGAAAGGTGATTCGGGGAATCGTCCAGGAGACGGGTTGCAAAATCGACGTCGAAGACGACGGTACCGTCTCGATTGCCTCGGCCGACGGCAATGCGCTCAAGCAAGCGCTCGATATCATCGAAGGCATCACGCAGTCGCCCGAAGTCGGCCGCATCTACCAAGGCAAAGTCCGTAAGGTGGTCGATTTCGGCGCGTTCGTCGAGATCCTGCCGGGAACGGATGGGCTGCTGCATATTTCCCAGTTGGCCGAGGAGCGGGTCCGCACCGTGACGGACGTCGTCAACGAGGGCGACAGCATCCCGGTCAAGGTGCTCGAGGTCGACCGACAAGGAAAGATCCGGCTGAGCTTGAAGGAAGCTTTGCGCGAACAGGGGCAGCCGGAAACCTCGGCAACATGACGGTAGAAAACCTGCGCACGACGCGGCTGGAAAACGGCCTGCGCGTGGTTACCGAAAGTGTGCGCGACGTCGCGTCGGTGGCGCTCGGCATCTGGGTCGAGAACGGTTCTCGCTACGAGAACGACGAGCACAACGGCATCTCGCATTTCATCGAGCACTTGCTCTTCAAGGGAACGGCGCGACGTTCGGCCTTCGCAATTGCCGAGGAAATAGAAAGCCTCGGTGGCGCGATCAACGCGTTCACCGGGAAGGAATACACCTGTTACCACACGCGCACCTTGTCGCAGCACGTCGGCGTCGCGCTCGACGTGCTTGCCGACATCCTGCTGCGCTCGGGGTTGCGTGAAGAAGACATCGAGACGGAGCGCGAGGTGATCTTTCAGGAGATCTTCGACTGCGAGGACTCGCCCGAAGACTTTGTCCACGACTACTTCCTGCAGCGTTACTGGCCGGGGCATCCGCTCGGCTGGACCGTCGTCGGTAGCGTAGAGAGTGTTGCGCGGATCACCCGCAAGGACATCGTCGCTTACCTCGATCAACGCTACTGCCCGGACCGCATCGTCGTCGCGGCCGCAGGAGACGTCGATCACGAAAGCTTGGTGGCGATGTGCCGGCAGCAGTTTTCTTCGCTCGGCGGAAGCTATCAGCATGCGCGTGCGGACCGACCGGATTTTCACCCGGGCGTGTTCGTGCACGGTCGCGATCTCGAGCAAGTGCATCTGGTGATGGGATTTCCTGGCATCTCGCAGGCCGATCGGCGCCACAGCGTGGCCGAGGTGTTGGTAACCGCGATTGGCGGTGGCATGAGTTCGAGGCTGTTTCAGAAGATTCGCGAAGAACGAGGTCTGGCATACAATGTCTACGCTTTCCAGACACCGTTTCACGACATCGGATATACCGGAATCTATGCCGCTACATCCAGAGAGGGAGTGCACGAGGTGGTCGATGCGACGCTCTCTGAACTTCGAGTCGTGATCGGATCGGGACTCGAGGCTGAGGAACTCGAGCGTACCAAACGGCAGTTGATCGGCAGCATTCCGCTGGCGCTGGAATCCACCGATTCGCGCATGTTCCGCATCGCCCGCAACCAGATCTACTTTGACCGGGAGATCCCGCTGTCGGAGGTCGTGGCCGAGATCGAGGCCGTCAGGGCCGAGGATATCGTGGCCTTGGCGGACGAAATCTTCGCTTTCGAGCGCCTCGGAGTGGCCATGTTGGGAGACGCGGAGGAGGATCTCCTGCGTCTTCCGGCCGTCTAGCTGCCGGTGGCGTCCGCGTCGCTGCGAATTTCCGTCCAACGGGTCGGCGGCTACCGGGGCGACCTGCCGCAGTATATGACCGCCGGCGCCGCCGGAATGGACCTGCGAGCCGCGATCGAGGAGCCCCTGCGCGTCGAATCCGGCGCGCGCGTGCGTGTGCCGTGCGGGTTTGCCATCGCCATACCGCAAGGCTACGAGGGGCAGGTCAGGCCACGGAGCGGCTTGGCGTGGAAGCACGGGCTGAGCATTCCGAATGCCCCTGGGACGATCGATTCCGATTACCGTGGCGAAGTGCAGGTAATTCTCGTGAATCTGGGGCGAGAGTCGGTTTTCATCGAACCCGGCCAACGCATTGCGCAGCTCGTTATCTGTCCCGTCGCACGGGCGGTACTCGAAGAAGTCGAGGAGCTCGAAGAAACGACGCGCGGCGACGGCGGTTTCGGACATACGTCGTAGGCGGCGCAGAGCCGCCGACTAGGAGCAGCCGAGCGTGATTTCTCGCTACACTCGCCCGCAGATGGCGCGCTTGTGGTCAGCCGAGCATCGTTACGAGTGCATGCTCGAAGTCGAGGTGCTGGTGTGTGAAGCGCTCGCGCGTCGGGGCCTGATACCGCAGGAAGCGGCTAGCGCGATTCGCCGCAAGGCGCGGGTCGATGCCGGACGCGTCGACGAGATCGAAGCCCGCGTGCACCATGACGTGATCGCCTTCGTTACGGCCGCCGCGGAATCGGTCGGTCCGGAAGGGCGTTTTCTGCATTTTGGAATGACCTCGTCCGACGTGTTGGACACCTCGCTCGCGCTGCTGCTGATCGAAGCGGCGGAGGTCCTTCAGCAGGACCTGATCGAACTGCGCCGGGCGGTCCGTGATCAAGTCGAAAAGCACCGGCACACCGTAATGATCGGCAGGACGCACGGAATTCATGCCGAGCCGATCACCTTCGGCCTCAAGCTCGCCGGCTGGTATGCCGAACTCGGCCGGGGCCTCGAGCGGCTGCGCCGAGCCCGCGAAGGCCTGGCCTACGGCAAGCTGTCCGGCGCGGTCGGCACCTATGCGGCCAACGATCCGGAGATCGAAGCCGAGGTGCTCGCCAAGCTCGGGCTCCGACCGGAACCAGTGGCGACGCAAGTTGTGCCGCGCGATCGCCACGCGAGTTTTTTCGCTACCCTGGCCGTCATCGGCGGCGGCATCGAGCGCTTTGCGACCGAGGTGCGACACTTGCAGCGCAGCGAGGTGCTCGAAGCGCTGGAGGCCTTCGGCAAAGACCAGAAGGGCTCTTCGGCAATGCCCCACAAGCGCAACCCGATTCTCAGCGAAAATCTTTGCGGCATGGCACGGCTGCTGCGGGGCTATGCGCAATCGGCGCTCGAGGGAATCGCCCTGTGGCATGAACGCGATATCAGCCATTCGTCCGTAGAGCGAGTGATCGCGCCGGACGCGACCACCGCGCTCGATTTCATGCTTGCACGCATGACACGCGTCGTCGAAGGCATCGAAGTACGCCCCGATGCCATGCGAGCCAACCTCGAGCGTTCCCAGGGACGTTTCGCATCGGAAGCACTACTGCTCGCGCTGGTCCGCAAGGGCGTTGCGCGCGAGCAAGGCTACCGCTGGGTTCAGCGCTGCGCTCTGGCCGAAGGGGACTTTCGCAAGGCGGTCGAGGCAGATGCCGATATCGGCAAAATCCTCGACCAACAGGAGCTGCGCGAGACCTTGGATAGCGCCCACGCGTTGCGCCACGTCGACACGATCATCAATCGAGCGCTGGAGGATGCCGTATGAGCAACGTCGATTGCAAAGAAATGATTGCCGAAGGCAAAGCGAAGAAGATTTTTGCGACCTCGGATCCCGAGCGTCTGGTTTTCTATTTCAAAGACGACGCCACGGCTTTCAACGCGCAAAAGCGCGGAACGATCGTGTCGAAAGGCATTTTGAACAATCAGATTTCCGAGCGGCTCTTCCGCCTGCTCGAATCCGAAGGGGTGGAAACGCATTTTGTCGAGCGCCTCGGCGACCGCGAAATGTTGGTGCGTCGCCTCAAAATCGTTCCGGTGGAAACGGTGGTGCGCAACATTGTCGCCGGCAGTCTGCAAAAGCGTAGCGGCCGGCCAGAAGGCGAAACGCTCGCCCAGCCGATCGTCGAATACTACTACAAGAGCGACGAGCTCGGCGATCCCATGATCAACGAAGAGCACGCGATCGTCTTCGGCTGGGCCACGGTCGCCGAGCTTGCCGAGATTCATCGCCAGGCGCTTTTGGTCAATTCGGTTCTCGTTCCGTTCTTCAAGAGCAGGGGGATCCTGCTGGTCGACTTCAAGCTGGAGTTCGGCAGCGATTCTTCTGGCCGCGTGCTACTCGGGGACGAGATTTGTCCCGATACCTGCAGGTTGTGGGATGCCGAGACCCGCAAGAAACTCGACAAGGACCGTTTCCGGCAAGACCTGGGCGGCGTCGAGGAAGCCTACCGGGAAGTCGCCCGGCGAGTGTTGAACTGAGGCGCTTGGCGGGATGCACTATTTAGCTCGAGTCTTCGTCATGCCGAAGGAGGCAATTCTGGATCCGCAGGGAAAGGCGGTAGCGGCTTCGCTGC
>CAZJCO010000163.1:0-6870 GCA_964544375.1 uncultured Myxococcales bacterium | reverse complement strand
CTGAATCGACCGCCCGCCGGTTGTGCCTCTCCGCCGTGCGCCACCCGCGGCCCCCCGCCCCGCCGGGGGTAGCGTGGGTCGGCAGCCGGCGGGCCAGCCGTTATGGCCTGCGCGTCGCCGGGCAACTCGGCCGACAGCTCGCCAAGCGCGGGATTACCGTTGTCAGCGGACTGGCCAGCGGCGTGGATGCCGCGGTCCATCGGGGGGCGCTCGAAAGCGGTGCCGGGATCGCCGTGCTGGCCGGCGGGCTCGATCGTGTTACCCCGCGCTCCAATCGTGCGCTCGCCCGTTCTCTGCAGCAGCGTGGTGCGCTGATCAGCGAACACCCTCCAGGGACACCGCCACTGCCGGCCAGGTTCCCGGTCCGAAACCGGATCATCACCGGTACGGCGCGGGCGACGGTAGTCGTCGAAGCGGCCGAGCGCAGCGGGTCGTTGGTGAGCGCTCGACTGGCGGCCGAACAGGGGCGCGAGGTGCTGGCCGTGCCGGGGAATCTCGACTCTCCGACCTCTCGCGGCACGAACCGACTGATTCGCGACGGCTGTGCTCCTCTGCTCGAACTCGAAGACCTGCTCACGGCCGGTGGATTACCGGTCCTACCTGAGGCCAGCCGCGAAGTCGGCGATCACTCGGCGCCGGAGCTGTGGCCAGGACTCAGCGCCGAGGCCGCGCTGGTTGCTCGCCATCTCGAGTCCGAGCCGGTGGCCCTCGATGTGCTGATCGAGACTTGCCGACTCGAGGCCACCCGGGTTTTGGAGTTGCTTACGCAGCTGGAACTCGAAGGCATCGCGGAGCGCGCCGAGGGGGGGACATTTGCATTAAGAGACGGAGTCAGGCTCGGTTAGCGGACCGGTTACCGCAGCCTCCCCGGTCAGGCCAGCGCGTATCGGCTTCGAACCAAGAGATGGCAGCCAAGAATCTAGTCGTTGTGGAGTCGCCGGCCAAGGCGAAGACGCTGAGCCGTTATCTGGGCAGGAACTTCGTCGTCAAGGCGTCCGTCGGCCATATTGTGGACCTTCCCAAGAGCAAACTCGGCGTGGACGTCGACGGCGGTTTCGAGCCGCAGTACGAGGTCATTCACGGCAAGGGCAAGGTCATCGCGGAATTGAAGAAGGCCCTCAAAGGGAAGGAGGCCGTCTACCTGGCTCCCGATCCGGACCGCGAGGGCGAGGCGATCGCGTATCACGTCGCGACCCGAGTCGTACCGAAGAGCTTCAAGGGCAAGGTCCACCGTGTCTTGTTCAACGAGATCACGAAGACCGCGGTCCAGGACGCCATCGCGCAACCGCGGGAACTCGACCTACGAAAGTTCGAGGCCCAACAGGCGCGCCGCATCATCGATCGGCTGGTAGGCTACCGGATCAGTCCGTTGCTATGGGAAAAGGTGCGCCGTGGCTTGTCGGCGGGACGCGTGCAGTCGGTTTCCGTGCGTCTGATCGTCGAACGCGAGGAGGCGATCCGGGCGTTCGTCGCGGTCGAGTACTGGAGTCTGACCGCGCTCCTGGAAGCGCCGGACCAGGGATCCTTCGAGGCCAAGCTGATCGAGGTCGACGGAAACAAAATCGACCTCAAGAAGCTGCGTGCGGGCGATCAAGAAGCCTTCTGCCTGCGCAGCGAAGAAGAAACGCGAGCGATCGTCGATCGCTTGAAAGGAGCCAGCGACTGGCTCGTACGATCGGTCGACAAGACCCGCAAGCAGCGCAAGGCGGCGGCGCCGTTCATCACGTCCACTCTGCAGCAGGAGGCTTCACGCAAGCACGGATTTCAGCCGCGGCGGACGATGCGGATCGCACAACGGCTCTACGAAGGCGTGGAGCTTGGCGAGGCGGGTCTGACGGGCCTGATCACCTACATGCGTACCGACTCCACGCGCGTGGCGCCGGAAGCTCTGCAGGCCGTTCGTGGACGAATCGGCAGCGAGTACGGCGATCGCTACTTGCCGGCCAAGCCGAACGTCTATCGCGCGCGCAAGAGTTCGCAAGATGCGCACGAGGCGATTCGTCCGACGTCGGTCGACCATACGCCGCGTTCGGTCGCGCCGTATCTCAGTGCGGAAGAACTCAAGCTCTATACATTGATCTGGAACCGCTTCGTCGCCAGCCAGATGGCTCCGGCCGAGTTCGATCAGACGTCGGCCGATATCGTCGCCGACGGATGCACGTTCCGCGCGAGCGGTCAGGTCTTACGCTTCGACGGTTTTCTGCGGATCTACCAGGAAGGACGGGATGCACCGGACGAAGACGACGCGGTCGATGGCCTGCCGGAGCTACGCGAAGGCGAGAAGCTGTCGCTCGAGTCGCTCGAACCGGCGCAGCATTTTACCCAGCCTCCGCCGCGATACACGCAGGCGTCTTTGATTCGCGCGCTCGAAGAGAAGGGAATCGGCCGGCCATCGACTTACGCGGCGATCATGACGACGATTATCGATCGCGAGTACGTACGCCAAGATGAGCAAAAGCGGCTGGTGCCGACCGAACTCGGCATGCTGGTTACCGAGTTGCTGGTCGGGTCCTTTCCCGACATTCTCAACGTCGAATTCACCGCCGAACTCGAAGACAAACTCGACGCAATCGAGGAAGGTCGCGAGGAATGGCACGACGTCACCCGCAAGTTCTGGGATCCGTTCAAGAGTGACCTCGATCGCGCCAGCGTCTCGATGCGCGACGTCAAGCGGGAGGTTCGCGAGACGGACATCCCGTGCGAAGACTGTGGCAGCAAGCTGATCATCAAATGGGGACGCAACGGCGAGTTCCTCGCCTGCCCGGGGTATCCCGACTGCAAGTTTACCTGCAACTTTACGCGTGACGAGGACGGCACGATTCGCATCGAAGCTCCGGAAGACACCGGAGAAGTGTGCGACAAATGCGGCAGCCCGATGGTCTACAAGTTCGGGCGTTTCGGCAAGTTTCTCGGATGCTCGAACTACCCGGAATGCAAGAACGTCAAGTCGATGAACAAACCGGTGCCGATCGGCATCGCCTGTCCGCCCGATCCGCTGGGCTGCGGGCAAGGCAATCTCGTACGCCGCGTCTCGAGGCGCGGTAAAGTCTTTTACGGTTGCGACCGTTACCCCGACTGCAGCTTCGCATCTTGGGAGCAACCGGTACCGTTCCCCTGTCCGCAGTGCGAAGCGCCGTTCGTTCTCGAAAAGACGACCAAACGGGCCGGCACGGTCCGGCGCTGTGCGCGTGAAACCTGCGATTACAGCGAGCCGGTCGGTGAAGGCTTCGCAATCGAACAACAATGAATTCCGCAGTGCGAGTGATCGGCGGCGGGTTGGCCGGCTGCGAAGCGGCATATCAACTCGCCAAGCGCGGCGTCGAGGTGGAGCTTTACGAGATGCGGCCGCTGCGCTCGACCGAAGCGCACGTCGGCGAAGACCTGGCCGAACTGGTCTGCTCGAATTCCTTTCGCGATGACAGCCACGGCACTGCCGTCGGTGTGCTGAAGGCGGAAATGCGGGTTCTCGACTCGCTGATCATGCGCATTGCCGACCGCGTACGCGTGCCCGCGGGTTCCGCGCTGGCGGTCGACCGCCAGCGGTTCAGTCAAGCGGTTACCGAGGAACTCGAGCGGCAGCCGTCGGTCAGCATTCTCCGCCAAGAAGTCGAGAGTATTCCGGCAGGCGGTACCGTCATCGTTGCCAGCGGACCACTTACCTCGCCCGCCTTGAGCGAGGAGCTCGGCCGCTTCTTCGGCGCCAGGCATCTGTATTTCTACGACGCGATCTCGCCGATTGTCACCGCCGAATCGATCGATACCAACGTTGCCTACCGGGCCGCACGGTACGGTAAGGGCGGGGACGACTACTTCAACTGTCCCCTAGACGAGGATCAGTACGAAGCCTTCATCGACGCGGTCCTGGCGGCCGAGACGATGCCGCTAAAGAGTTTCGAGCGCTGCATTTACTTTGAAGGCTGTATGCCGATCGAGGAACTCGCCCGACGCGGCCGCGAAACGCTGCGTTTCGGTCCAATGAAACCGGTCGGGCTCGTCGATCCTCGCTGCGGACGGATGCCGCACGCCGTCGTTCAGCTACGGCAAGACGATCGTGAAGCAAACCTCTTCAGCATCGTCGGGTTTCAAACAAAGATGAAATACCCGGAGCAGCGCCGCGTTTTTCGAATGATTCCTGGTCTCGAGTCGGCCGAGTTCGTGCGCCTCGGCAGCCTTCACCGCAATACCTTCATCAATTCGCCGCGTATCCTTTCACGCGAACTGAGCGTCATCGGCAAACCCGAGGTGTTCGTTGCCGGCCAGCTCGTCGGCGTCGAAGGCTACGTCGAGTCTGCCGCGACCGGCCTGCTCTGCGGCGTCAATGCCGCCCGCGCGCAGCAGGGCCAGCCGGCGCTTACGCCGCCTGCGACGACCGCACTCGGGGCGCTGTTGCGCTACGTAACCGAGCGTTCACGCAGAAACTTCCAGCCCATGAATGCCAACTTTGGCTTGTTTCCGCCCTTGACCAAACGTTTGCGCGGTCGGGCCAAGAAGCAGGCGCTGGCCGAACGCGCGCTCGCCGAGATGGGCGCTTGGATCAGTGAGACCGGGCTTGTAAATCCAGCCCCCCTGCCTCGCAGCTCCAGTCTCTAGAAAGAAAATTTGAGAAAACGCACTGGATTTTGTTGACACGCAAGGTCCTCGGCCCGCATAGTACTGTATCGCGCCGAACGGACGGAGCGACGGGCCCGACCGGCAAGGGGCGGGTCAGTATGGAAGGAAGAGAAGGAGGACGGGATGACGAAGCAAGATCTAATTGAGGCGGTTGCCAAGGCGACGGGTCTTTCCAAGCGCGGCGCGGCCACGGCCGTGGACGCAACGATTGGAGGGATTGCCAAGGGGATCAAGAAGGACAAGAGACTATCGCTGTCGGGTTTTGGTACCTTCACGGTTCGTAGGCGAAAAGGCCGCATGGGTCGTAACCCGCGCACCGGTGAAGAAATCAAGATCTCGGCGAGCAAGACCGTCGGCTTCAAGCCGGCGCCGGCTCTGAAGACCGGGCTCTAAGAGCCCGCAGGGGTCGCCGCCGGGCGGCGACCGAGCATCCGAGGGGCGACGACGGGACACCGTTGCCGCCCCTTTTTTCTTCCCCCGATCGTCCGAAGTGCGGTGCGCGTCGTGAACTGCGACGCCGCCGGAGATAAGATTTGCATGTCGTGAGCCCCGGCCAAGCACAAGACGTCGTCTCGATGCTGCTCGGCCTCGCCCCGTCTTCCTGGGCCGAGGCGCTGCAAGCGGCGTTGGACCGTGCGCCGTCGGTCGAACTCGCTCGAGCAGGCCTGGCTCGTCTCGTCGAGTCGGCCGGTGCCGAGTGCGTACTCACCTGGCCAGCCCAGGAGCTTGAACCGCTGGCGGCGATTGTCGGTTCGAGCCCCGCGCTGACGCGTCATTTGAGCAACTCGGGCGCGCATTGGCCGCAAGCAGCCGCGCGCTATCGGAGCGGTAACCCTAGCGAGGCCGAGCTGCGCGAGCTCCTGGCGTTGGAGCCCGACGCCTCGCCGAAACAACTCTACAGCCGACTGCGGCGTCTGGCCAGAGCCGAACTGTTTCGTATCGGTGCCCGCGACCTGATCGGGCTGGCCGATCTGCCGGAGACGGTGGAGGCAATCAGCCGTTTGGCCGACGTTGCGACCGCCGAGGCCGTGTCGGCGCTGCGGCAGCACCTTGCCAGGACCGAGGGCGACGTCGTCGGCGCCGACGGCCGGCCAGTCGGTTTCGTCGTGCTCGCCCTCGGAAAACACGGCGGCGAAGAGTTGAACTACAGTTCCGACATCGACGTCATGTACCTTTACGAGCACGACGAGGTTGCTCAAGGATCACCGGCTGCGCGGGGGTTCTTTTCCCGTCTCGCAGCCGAAGTCACCCGCGCACTGAGCCAGACGACTGAAGAAGGCATCGTCTTTCGGGTCGACCTTCGCCTACGCCCGGAAGGCGCCGGTGGCCCTTTGATCAATTCCGTTGCCAACGCCCTGACCTATTACGAAGGTTGGGGCGACACCTGGGAACGCGGGGTTCTGATCAAGGCACGCCCGGTGGCAGGAAACCTCGAGACCGGTCGTCGCTTTCTCGACGAGGTTCGCCCCTTCGTGTTCCGCCGGCATCTCGACTACGCCACGGTCGAAGACTTCCGCCGCATGAAACAACGAATCGATGCGGAAGAAGTCGTGCGTGCTCGCGGCGGACGCGACGTCAAGCTCGGCGGCGGCGGCATCCGCGAGCTCGAGTTCGTGGTTCAGGTGCTGCAGCTGATTCATGGCGGACACGAAGAGTCCGTGCGCGTGCGCGGAACGCTTGCCGCACTGGGCGCACTCGAGGCTAGCGGCTATCTGTCGGCGCAGGAAGCGAGAGAACTGCACTCGGCGTACGTCTTCTTGCGTAACGTCGAACATGCGCTGCAGATCGTCGAGCAGCAGCAGACCCAGCGGCTGCCGGACGACGAGGCCGGCCTGCGCGCTCTCGCCCGGCGTCTCGGCTACGGCAGCGGGCGCCGCGGGGCACCCGCGGGCGGCAACGAGATCCATGCGTTCGAACGCGATTGGCAACGACACACGCAGGTCGTTCGCGAGGCTTTCGTCAAGTTCCTGGAACTGCGGGCCGACGAGCACCCCTCGCATCCACTCAGCGAAGCGGATGCCGAAGCGGTCGCCGTGCTCGGTTTGCTCGAACGCGGCGAGATCGAAGAGGCGGCGGCGCTGCTCACCGAAATGAACTTTCCCGACGGAACTCGCGCCGCCGAGCGTTTGCTGCGGCTCTATCGAGGCCGAATAGCGGCACCGGCCAGCACCCAGCCGACGGGCGGCGGTGGATCGCTGGGGCCAGTCAGAGCTGCGCCCGCGCGGCGTTCGAATCTGACGACCGGGTATGCGGGCGGGC
>CAZJCO010000162.1:0-6881 GCA_964544375.1 uncultured Myxococcales bacterium | reverse complement strand
GAGAAGGTGGCGACGGACTGCGGTAGGCGTGCCGATCAGCCGAAAAGGCCGGCGGGCGCCTCCCGCCACGCCAATGGCGGCTGCCGTCGACATCGAGCGAGGCGGTCCGCTCTTGCCGGCCCAGCGCATGTGATGAGAGAAGAACTCGTTGGCTACGACCGCCTGTCCACTCGTGAGGTTGAAGATCTGCCCGGCGCCGGCATCGAGACTGGCTGCGAGCACGATGCCGTCGACCAGATCGTCGATGTAGATCGGCGAGAACAGTCCGCGGCCGTGTGCCGGCAGCAAGAACTGTCCTTTGCGGATCATCTCCAACGGGATGAGCACCCAGGGCCGCGAGTTCGGTCCGTAGACGTCCCCGGGACGGATGATCGTACAGGCGATTTCGCCCGAAGCGTGCGCGGCCAGGGCCGGGTGTTCGCTCGCGGCTTTGGCGTCCTGATAGCTGTTGCCGCTCAGCGTGGTGATCGGGACTTTCTCGTTGGCGTCGGGGCCGTGGTGCCAACCGTAGGCTCCGACCGAAGAAATCTGCACGAAACGCTTCGCACCGCCGGCGACGGCGGCATCGAGCGCCCGGCGCACGCCGCCGACCGTGATGCTGCGGTAGAGTTCGGGGGCGGCCGAGTTCGACACCACCGCTGCGGTGTTGATGACTAGCTCGCAGCCACGCACGTGGTCTTGCCAAGCGCCCGCACGCGAGATGTCACCGGCGACCACCTGCCACTCGTCGTCGGTCTGCATGTCGAGTCCGCGCACCTCGGCACCGAGTTCTCGGTAACGCTGCATGAGTGCGCGACCGATGAAGCCGTTGGCGCCGGTGATGAATACGCTCTTGGCCACGCTTGGCGGCGCGGCTCTCGCGTCTTGGTTGTTGCGACTGTCGCTCACGAGTCCGCCCCCAAAGCTATCAACCCCCGGCGACGGCGCGTGCGGCGCGGAACTGCTCCCAGCCCGGCGGGCGAGTGTTGAGTTCGGCGTCCACCTGTACGTGAATCAGCGCCGGTTTGCCCGCAGCCAGCGAGCGCTCGAGCGCCGGCGCCAGCTGATCGATCGTATCGACCTGTTCGCCGTGGCATCCCATCATTTCGGCCACACCTGCGTAGTTCACATGGGCGACGTCGATACCGCGATTACGCCAATCCTCGGGACCGAGGCCCTGCCCGACGAAGGCGGTCTTCTCCATGCCCCAGGCATCGTCGACGGCGACGACGACGACGATCGGCAGCTTTTCGCGTGCGGCGGTCTCGAGCTCCATGATGTTGAAGCCAAAGGCGCCGTCGCCGCTGATCAAGCAGACGGGACGGTCGGGCGCGGCCAGTTTGGCTCCCAGCGCAAACGGCAGGCCGGTTCCGAGATAGCCCATCTTTACCGAGTACAAGAAGCTGTTGGGCGCGAGAATCGGATGGTAGGCGACGCCGATCAATGTCGTGTTGCCGCCGTCGAGTACCGTGATCGCGTTGCGCGGAAAGAACTGGCGAATCGCCGCGACCATCTGTCCCGGATTCACGCCGCCCTTGGCTTGTTGGGTCAGGTACTCCATGCCCTGGAGCTGAGTTTGCATGCTCTGCTCGCGGTACTTGTTCAGATCGGGCATCTCGCTGCGGGCCGAAGTCTTTTCACGCAGTCGCGCCAGCAGCGCGCCGAGCGCCTGTTTGGCGTCGCCGACGATCCCGAGATCGACCGGGCGGTTGAGGCCGATCGACATCGGATCCGAATCGATTTGGATGGTCTTTTGCTTTGACGGATCGCCCCAGATCGGCGGCATGCCCCAGGTGTCGTATTCGCCGAGCCGCGCGCCGACGACCAGTACCACGTCGGCTTCGTTTCGGGCCATGCTGACGCCGCCCATGTCGTAGGAATGGAAGTAGTGCGGATGGTCTTCGGGGACAACACCGCGTGCGCCTAGGCTCGAACTCATCGGGGCAGCGAGGAACTCTCCGAGTTGGCAGAACTCCTCGGAGGCCTCGGACCAGATGACTCCTTTACCAGCGTGCAGGTACGGACGCTGGGAGGCTGTGAGATGTTCGGCCGCTTGTTCGATGAATCGTGGGTCTCCGGCACCGAGATCGACCACGCGGTAGTTTTCTGCAGGATAGATCGCGGGCAGCTCTTCTTCGTCGATCTCGGTCAGTAGCACCTCGTCGGCGATCGCAAGAAAACTCGGACCGGGCCGGCCGGTGGTCGAGGCGCGAAACGCGGCGCGCATCATTTCCGGAACGCGTTGCCACTGGCGGATGGTCGCCGCGTATTTGGTGATCGGCCGCGCCATGTTTTCGGTGTCGGCGGCCTGCCAGGCGCCGCCGCGATCGGGGTCTCCCTTGACGCGCGCGCGCGTGGCGGCGATTGCGATGATCGGGTGTCCCTCGCCGTGGGCGCTCACCACGCCGGCTAGCATATTGCCGGTGCCGCAGGCCGGGTTGCCGAGTACCACCGCGGGCTTGTGGCGAATGCGGGCATAGCCTTCGGCAATGTGCACGGCGGCCTCTTCGTGCCGCGCGTTGACATAACGGATGCCGTACTTCGGCAAATGGATCACGATCGGGATGTGCGCCCCATCGATGATTCCGGTGATCAGATCGATGCCTTCGGCCTTGAGGCAGCGCACCATGAGTTCTCCGACACTGATCCTGCTCATGCGTTTCTCCTTCGCTTCTCCTTGGTTGGACGTCCGTCGGTTCGATCCGGCCCGCATCCTAGCCGAGGCCGAATCCTGTTGGTACCGGCAGCGGGCGGTGTCGCGAGTCGGGCTTTCATCGTCGGTCCGGCCGGCGTATGGGGAGTCATGTCGAAGCCGAACGAGCAAGCCGACCTCTTCGAGATCATGTACAGCTGCCGCGCAATGCGCCGCATCAAACCGGATCCGGTTCCCGACGAGCTGATCGAAAAGCTGATCGATGCGGCGGTGCAATGTCCGAGCGGAAGCAACGCGCAAAACTGGCGTTTCGTCGTCGTGCGGGACCCAGCCAAACTCGCGCGCATCCAGGCTTTGTGGCGCGACGCTTGGAAGTTTTACAATGAGACGATCAACACGGTCCCTCGTCCGGGAGAGGATCCGGCCGCCAAGGCAAGACAAGTGAAGGCCGGCAGCTACATGGTCGAGCACCTGCACGAAGTTCCGGCTCTGATTTTCGTTTGCACGCGTCGAGACGATGTCATCGCGCAGGCTTTTCGTTCGCCGGCAACCTTTCGCTCGGCGGTCAGGTATTTCGGTATCGGCGGCCCGCTCAGGCTGCTTGCGAGCGCCGGTCGCACCTCGATGCAGGCGGCCGACGGTGCCGCGTTTCCGGCGGTACAAAATCTTCTGTTGGCCGCGCGTGCCCTCGGTCTTGCGGCGGTCTTGACTACTCCGCACGCGTTTCGTCCGGGTGCTTACGAGGAGATCGTCGGCATTCCCTCGGACGTTACGCTCTGTGCCGTCATTCCCGTTGGCTGGCCGCTCGGCAAGTTCGGGCCGGTTCGCCGGCCTCCGGCGAGCGCGGTGATGTCCTGGGACAGCTACTGAGCGGAACCGAGCTGCCGCGGGCTACTGCAACTCGATGGTTGCGTTGATCTGCACGCCCACACGGCTGTTGCCGCCTTCGAGGGCCGGGGCGGCAACTTTCGAGGCGGCCATCGAGCGCGCTTCCATTGCGAAGCGGACCGGACGCGGCGGCGCGCCTTGTGAGTTGATACCGATTCGCACGATTTCGTAGTCGGTTGCCGATAGATTCGTGCGTACGATTTCGGCGCGCTGTTTGAACGCGGCCAGCACTTCGGCGATGAGTTTGTCTTCGATTTCGCGCCGCCGCTCGGGCGAGACGAAGAACTCGATCGAACGCAGCTGCAGTTCGCCTTGCAGTTTGCCGACGAGTTTGGTTACGGCCTCGACGTCGCGCGACTCGAGTACCATGTCCTGGCTGGCGCGCCAGCGACGTAATTTGCCGTCTTGGTGAACCGGGTAGGTCGAGTATCCGGCGCTTTCCACGTGAACCTCGCGCACCGCCTTGGCCGCGGCGAGAGCCCGCGTCATCTTCTTGTTGACGCGATCGGCAAGACGTGCGGAATCGGTGTCTTCGTCGGTGATGCCGACGATCGCTCGGATTGAATCGTTGGCGACTTCGGTCGAGCGCTCGACTTGGAAGCTTACGCGATTCATCGCCTCACGATTGCCTTCGGCAGCACTCGCGTACGGCGAGAGCCAGACGGCAACGGTGAGCACAAGCAGCGTTAAAAAGTTTATTCTTGGCACAGCGAGCGAACGAAGTTGACCATCGGCTCAATGTCTTCTTCCGCGAGCTTGGCACGCTTGCCGGCCGGCATTTGTCTGGACTTGCCTACCGCTTCTCCACCCTCGGAGATGATCTTGGTAAGATATTCGTCGCTGAGCGTCTTCATATACTCACAGTCGGTGAAATCGGGAAGCTCTTGATCGAGTACGTCGGCTGCCGGGCCGTCGCCGCGGCCTTCCTCGCCGTGGCATTTGGCGCAGTGCTCCTGGAAGTTTTCTTCTGCGGTTGCGGCGATCGAGACAGTGGCGGTAAATCCGCCCAGCAAGATTGCGGCGGTTAACGTGGCGAGAATCGTTTTGCTTGTCACGGCGTTGTCTTCCTCCTTCCTCCGATAGATAGACGAGCGGTTCGCCCGCGGCATTCAAGTCGCCGGGCGATCCTGAAGTAGGCCGGGCCGCGGGTCAAGGCGACGGACTTTCCTCCGCTTCTCCGCGCGTGAGCCCGACCATCGCCGCCGCCAGTTGGGCGCGTAGGCGTTCGTCGCTGCGTGCGTCCCAATTGAAAGCCGCGTGGAGCAACGGACGCATCAGCGTAAAACCGAGCACGGCGCTCCATAGCAGCGTGGCGATGACCGCGACGTTGGCACGCGTCGGTTCCGGCGCTTCGCGCCGGAACGCCTCGAGCATTGCTTCGACCGCCTCGCGGTCCGCCTGAAACTCATTCGCAAGATCTTCGGCGCCGATCAAACCGGTGAGTAGTCCCCAGGCACCCAAGCGCGCAAAGCCCGGCCGCTTGACGAAGGTGTCGAAGACGAGCAGGACGGCGGGCGCTTCGCGCTGCCAGAAGCGCCCGTCTTCCTGAAGGCGTCGGATCTCGCCGCCGACGTCGCGCAGCGTGCGCCGCAGAACGGCTTTGAGCAGACCCTCCTTGCCGCCGAAATAGTGGTGAATGAGGCCGAACGAGACTCCGGCTTCTTTGCCCAACTCGGCCAGGCCGAAGCCGTCCGGTCCCTTCTTCGCCAATAGTTCTTCGGCGGCATCGAGAATCGCCGTGATCGTACGTTCACGATCGCGCCCCCTACGTGGTCGGGCGGGCGGCTTGCTCACGCCGAGATCGTCACCCGCGCATTCTTCACGACCTCGACGTTGCGTTCCTTGAGGCGAGCGCGGACGATGACGTCGCTGTCGGAATCCTTCCACATGTCGGTAACGATCGTCTCCCCGGGATAGACCGGATTGGCGAAGCGGACTTTGATCGAGCGGAAGCGCGCTGGATCCTTGTCGCACATCGCCTCGACCACGGCGCGTCCGACGTTGCCGAAGGTGCAGAGGCCGTGCAGGATCGGCGTTTCGAATCCGCCCATCGCCGCCATCTGCGGATCGATGTGCAGCGGATTGTAGTCGCCCGACAGGCGGTAGATGATTGCTTGGTGGGTGAGCGTCGGGTATTCGACCGTCGCATCAGGCGCCCGCTCCGGCGGTTCGTTGCCGGCCGGCGGGCCGGATTCGCCGCCGAAACCGCCTTCTCCGCGCACGAAGATCGTAAACTCGTTCTTGAACAACGGTTTGCCGTCTTCGGTTTCGGTGATCGTCTCGATGATGACCAGCGCGCCTTTGCCTTTGTCGTAGACCGCCGCGATACGGCCCTGTGTCTTCGCCTGGGCACGTACCGGAATTTCGTCGGCGAGAATTTCCAAGTACTGCTCGCCGTGCAAAATCATCATCGGATTGACGTCGAAGCCCGGCAGCTCGAACAGGCCGCTCATACTCGAGAAGGTCGGCACGACGCCGAAGGTCGGAATCACGCGCAGGCCGTTCTCGTACGTGTACTTCAGTACTTCCGGGTCTACCTGGGACTGGCCGACGCCGACGCCGAGTCCGAGGGCATAGAGGATGACGTCTTTCTCGGCCCAGGAGCAGTGTGCCGGTTCGAACTTCGCACCGACAACAGCGTTCACATCGATAGGCATCGTTTTGCTCTCCTTTTCTTGTCCGTCCCGCAGCCGAGGGGTTTAGGACATGCAGTGAGCGAGTGTCGCCGCGGTCGACTCGCCGATTGCGCGAGTGATCGTCGCGTCCGTCATGTCGTTGATCTTCTTCCAGTTCTCGGCGACGTCGTCGACCGTGATTTCGCGATCCGGCTTGATCGCCGCGCCCTTGGCGCGCAATAGTTCGATGCGACAGTATGCGCCGGCGCCGACCTCGTAAATCTCGCCGTTGGCGTCGCACTGGTCCGAGCAAAGATAGACGACCAGTGGGGAGACGAAGTCCGGCTTGATGAGTTCGTGGACGTTCGGCGGCATCAGCGATTCGGTCATGCGGCTGACGGCGACCGGTGCGATGATGTTCGTCCGTACATTGTGCTTCTCACCTTCCAGCGCGAGCGTCTGCCCGAGGCCGACGAGACCCATCTTGGCGGTCGAGTAGTTCGTCTGGCCGAAGTTGCCGTAGAGTCCGGAAGCCGAAGCCGTCAGCACGACGCGGCCGAAGCCCTTCTCGCGCATGTGCGGCCATGCGGCCTTGGTGACGTAGTAGGCGCCTTTGACGTGGACCGCCTGAACCAGGTCCCAGTCATCTTCGGTCATCTTGGCAAAAGATTTGTCACGCAGGATGCCGGCGTTGTTGACGACGATGTCGATCGAGCCGAAGGCGTCGATCGCCTCCTTAATCATGT
>CAZJCO010000161.1:0-6884 GCA_964544375.1 uncultured Myxococcales bacterium | reverse complement strand
TAGGCCCGCAAGACCGGCGGCGACTGGACGAAGCAGACAGGCGGCCACGGCCAGTTCGCTGACTGCTGGCTCGAAGTCGAACCGTTACCGCACGGCGGCGGCTTCGAATTCGTCGATAAGATCGTCGGCGGGGTGATTCCCAAGGGATTCATTCCTGCGGTCGAGAAGGGCGTTCGCGAGGCCATGCAAAAGGGCGGCATTGCCGGCTATCCGGTGGTAGACGTGCGCGTGACGCTTTACGACGGCCAGTACCACGACGTGGACTCCTCGGAGATGGCCTTCAAAGTGGCAGGTTCGATGGCCTTCAAGTCGGCGGTCGAGGAAGCCAAACCCTGCTTGCTCGAGCCCTACGTGAATCTCGAAGTGACCGTGCCCGACGAGTGTATGGGCGACGTCATGGGAGACTTGAACTCGCGGCGGGCGAAGGTCGAAGGAATGGAGCAGGCCGGCCACAACCAAGTCATTCGCGCCAAGCTGCCGATGTCCGAGGTGCTTCGCTACGCTCCGGATCTGACGAGCATGACCAGTGGACGCGGATCTTTTGAAATGGGGTTTTCCCACTATGAGCAACTTCCCGAGCACCTGGTCGCCAAGGTTGTCGAGGAGGTCCGTCAGCGGGAAGAGGAATCATAAGAAGGGTTTCTGGTAAGGGGCATGTCGAAGTAGTCATGCTTCTGGAACTTTTGACTTGGGCGGTCCCCTTCGATAGCTAGACAAACCGGGAATGAGCGGCCGGCGGCGTTCTGCCTACGGATGAACAGGCACGGCAGCGGGTGCCGTGCGGTTGTTTGACGCGGCGCGTGATCCCTCCCGCCTCGCAGCCGCAAGCGTTGGAAAAAAACGGACGGGCGAGCCGGCACGACGTCGGCCCGTTGTAGGAGGAGTCGTCATGGCACGAAAGAAAATTGCACTCGTTGGAGCGGGTAACATCGGCGGAACCTTGGCGCACCTCGCCGCGATCCACCGCCTTGGGGACGTCGTCTTGTACGACGTCGTCGAGGGACTGCCGCAGGGCAAGGCGCTCGATTTGATGGAGGCCGGGCCGATCGAGCCGTACGACGCGACGATCACCGGTGCGAACAGCCTCGACAGTCTCGATGGCGCCGACGTTTGTATCGTTACCGCCGGGCTGGCGCGAAAGCCGGGCATGAGCCGCGACGATCTGCTGTCGATCAACTCCAAGATCATGACCGAAGTCGCTGGAGGTATCGCCAAGCACGCTCCGAACGCGTTCCTCATCGTCATCTCCAATCCGCTCGACGCGATGGTAACGCTTGCACGGCGGGTGACCGGGTTTCCCAAGCAGCGCGTCGTCGGCATGGCCGGCGTACTCGACTCCGCGCGCTACCGGAGCTTCGTGGCGATGGAGCTAGGCGTGTCGGTCGAGAGCGTGCAGGCGATGGTTCTTGGCGGACACGGCGACAACATGGTCCCGGTGCGGTCGAGTTGTACCGTGGGTGGTGCGCCGGTTACGAACTTCATCAACCAAGCGCGCTTGGAAGAGATAGAAAAGCGAGTACGCGGCGCGGGCGGCGAGATCGTCGGGCTTCTCAAAACCGGTTCGGCGTTTTATTCCCCGGCAACCGCGGCGATTCGCATGGCGCGTGCCTACCTACAGGACAAAAGAGAGGTTCTGCCCGCGGCGGCCTATCTCGAGGGCGAATACGGTTACTCGGGGTTTTATCTCGGAGTTCCTGTGCAGATCGGCGCCGGCGGCGGGGAGAAGATCATCGAGTACAAACTGACGGAAGACGAGGCGAAGCAACTCGCGGTTTCGGCGCAGCACGTAGAAGAACTGGTCGCCTCGATGGACAAGGTGCTGGAGCAGTAGACGAATGAACGTACACGAGTTTCAGGCCAAGGAACTGCTGCGGGGCTTTGGCGTCGCGGTTCCGCGCGGCCGAGTGGTCGAACGGGGTGCCGACGCCAAAGCGGTGGCCGAGGAACTGGCGAGCCCGGTGGTCGTCGTCAAGGCGCAGATTCATGCGGGTGGCCGTGGTGCCGGGGCGGTGGTGTCGGCTGCGGCCGATGCGGCGCAGGTGTTCGAGCAGCATCTTGCTCGCGAAGGCCTGCCGAAGCACGACCGGCCGGGCGGCGTGCGGCTGGCGAAGTCTCCGCAGCAGGCGGCGGAATTCGCCGAGGCGATGATCGGCCAGTTGCTGGTGACGCGGCAGACCGGAGCTGCGGGCAGACAAGTTCGGCGTGTGCTCATCGAGGAAGGCTGCGAGATTGCGCGCGAGCTGTATTTGAGCATCCTGCTCGACCGCAACGTTGGGCGTGTGGTGATGATGGCCAGTACCGAAGGCGGCATGGAGATCGAGAAAGTTGCCGAAGAGACGCCGGAAAGAATCTTCCGTGAGGAAGTTGATCCGGCCGTCGGCATGCTCGGCTTCCAGGCGCGCAACATGGCCTTTCGACTGGGCGTGCCGGCCGAAAAAATTGGCGAAGCGGCCACTTTCCTGCAAAGGCTCTACCGCGCCTACGTCGAACTCGACGCCTCGCTGCTCGAGATCAATCCTCTGGTGCAGACTTCGGCGGGCGAGTTAATCGCTCTCGATGCCAAGGTGTCGTTCGACGACAATGCCCTGTTTCGGCATGCCGAGGTGCGCGAACTGCGCGACGAGAACGAGGAGGATCCGAAAGAACGGCGTGCGGCGGAATTCGATCTCAGTTATATCGCGCTCGACGGCAACATCGGCTGCATGGTGAACGGCGCCGGCTTGGCGATGGCGACGATGGACATCATCCATCTTCACGGCGGCGAGCCCGCCAACTTCTGCGACGTCGGTGGTGGAGCGACGGCGGAGAAAGTCGCAGAAGCGTTCAAGATCATCCTTTCCGATGAGAATGTGAAGGCGGTGTTCATCAACATCTTCGGCGGCATCATGCTTTGCGACGTACTGGCTTCCGGGGTTGTCGAAGCGGCCAAGCAGGTCGAGATCGGCGTGCCGCTGGTCGTCCGTCTCGAAGGAACGAACGTCGAGAAGGGCCGTGAGATCATTGCCGCCTCCGGACTAGACATCATTACCGCGGCCGACATGACCGACGGTGCTCAGAAGGCAGTCGAAGCGGCGCAGAAGGTCGGGTGAATCAATGAGTATTCTGCTGAACAAGGACAGCCGCGTCGTCACCCAGGGGATGGGAGCGACGGGAAAGTTTCATCTACAGGGGTGCCGTGAGTACGGCACCCAGATGGTCGCTGGCGTGCGTCCGGGCAAAGGCGGAAGCGACTTTGAGGGTGTGCCGATCTTCGACACGGTCGAGCAGGCGGTCGAGGCCGAGGGCGCCGATGTCGCCGTGATCTACGTTCCGCCGCCGGCAGCGGCCGACGCCATCATGGAAGCCGCCGCGGCCGGAATCCGTCTGATCGTCTGCATTACCGAAGGCATTCCCGTCAGCGACATGGTGCGGGTGAAGCGCTACCTCGAAGGACGGTCCTGCCGTCTGATCGGGCCGAACTGTCCCGGTATCATCACTCCCGGTGAGGCCA
The DNA here is from genome assembly GCA_964544375.1 of uncultured Myxococcales bacterium. Lineage (GTDB taxonomy): Bacteria > Desulfobacterota > Binatia > UBA1149 > SPBQ01 > CAZQYE01. The sequence continues at coordinate 3,394 of CAZJCO010000161.1, read as the reverse complement.
AGGTCGGTATCATGCCGGGATACATCCACACCCCCGGCGGTGTCGGAGTGATCTCTCGCAGCGGCACGCTGACCTACGAGGCGGTCCATCAGTTGACGCTGCTCGGCGTCGGGCAATCGACCTGCATCGGCATCGGCGGGGACCCGATCATCGGTACCGGTTTCCTCGACGCACTCGAACTGTTCAACGACGATCCCGACACCGAGGCGGTGATGATGATCGGCGAAATCGGTGGCAATGCCGAGGAACAGGCAGCGGCGTGGATTCGCGAGAACATGAAGAAGCCCGTGGCAGCCTTTATCGCGGGCCGCACGGCACCTCCGGGAAAACGCATGGGGCACGCCGGCGCGATCATTTCCGGCGGCAAGGGAACCGCGGCCGACAAGATCGCGGCGCTCGAAGCGGCCGGCATCCGGGTAGCGCAGAGCCCGGCGGATATGGGTTCCACGCTCGTCAAAGCGATGGGCAAGGCCGCGTAGGGGAAGGGGCATGCTCGAGCGTACCTTGTCCATCGTCAAACCCGACGCGGTCGCCAAGAACGCGATCGGTGCCATCCTTGCGGCTTGCGAAGGTGCCGGGCTGCGCGTGGTTGCCTCGAAAATGGTTCATCTCAGCCTGAAAGAAGCCGAGGGGTTCTACGCGGTACACCGTGAGCGGCCGTTCTTCGCCGATTTGACCAGGTTCATGTCGGAGGGGCCGGTGGTGGTTTCGGTACTCGAGGGCGACAACGCGATCGAGACCTACCGTAATCTTCTCGGTGCCACCGATTCGACGAAGGCCGCCGAAGGAACAATCCGGGCGCGGTTCGGGACCGACATCGAGCGCAACGCGGCGCACGGTTCCGACGGAGCCGATACCGCGGCCTTCGAGATAGGCTATTTCTTCAACTCCCTGGAGATCCACCCTCGCTGAGCCGTCAGCGGACTCCGCCTCGTGCGGCGCGCTGAAACTTGTGGCAGGATGTCCGTCGCCATGAGCCCCGAGTCCCCCGAGGCAGGGCTGCGCGTCCTCGAGCGCGGCAGCGCGAGCGGCGAGCGCCGGCCGAATCTAAGGTCCCTTACCCTCGACGAAGTCCGTGACTGGGTTTCGCTTCGTGGTTTCGAGGATTATCGCGCCAGCCAAGTGGCGGGTTGGCTCTACAACCGGCCGCTGGTCGCCGTCGAACAGATGCACAACCTGCCGCAGGCGCTTCGGTCGGCGCTCGCCGAGGACTTCGATGTCTCGCCGATCACGGTCGAAGGATTCGAGGAGTCCGACGACGCGACCACCAAGCTGCTCGTGCGGCTGGCCGATGGAGAAACGGTCGAGACCGTCCTGATCCCGCGAGACGAACGTATTACGCTGTGCCTTTCATCGCAGGTCGGTTGCGCTCTCGAATGCCGTTTCTGTGCCACCGCGAGCCTCGGGCTGCGGCGCAACCTCGAAGCAGGCGAAATTGTCGGCCAGGTGCTGTTGGCAAGGGCACAGGCGGCGCCGCGGCCGCTGACGAATTACGTGTTCATGGGCATGGGCGAGCCGTTGGCCAACTACGACAGGCTCGTGCGCGCGATCGAGATCATGACAGCACGCTGGGGCCTAGGCGTCTCGCCGCGTCGGATTACGGTATCGACCGCCGGTTTGGTGCCGCCGTTGATCCGGCTGGTCGAGGATACCAATGTCCATATCGCGGTCTCGCTCAACGCGGCCAACGAGGATCTGCGGACCCGCTTGATGCCGATCACGCAGCGCTATTCGCTGGCCGAGTTGGTCGAGGCGTGCCGGCGTCTCGACATCCCACGGCGCAAGCGGATCACGTTCGAGTACGTCTTGCTCGGTGGCACCAACGACGCCGATGAAGATGCCGAGGCGTTGCTCGAACTGTGCCGGGGGATGAGGGTGAAGATTAACTTGATTCCCTTCAACCCCTACAGCGGGTCGACCTTTCGCCGGCCGGCCGCCGAGCGCGTGGCCGCTTTTCAGAATCGACTTCTCGCCGCGGGCCAGCACGCCACCGTGCGGCGCAGCCGCGGGCGCGACATTCGGGCCGCCTGCGGGCAGCTGGTGGCCGAGCGAGGCTGATGTCGGGTATCGGTGTCATCATCAACCCGCATGCCAGCGGCAACCGCCGGCACCAGCGCCGCGAGGAGAAGTTCCGTTCGATCGTCGGTGCCGACGGGGTCGTCATCGCAACTAAGGACCTCGAGGACCTCGAGCGCGCCTTGCCGCTACTTCACGAACGCGGGGTCGAGATCCTCGCCGTCTGTGGCGGTGACGGGAGCTTCTTCCATGTGTTGTCCCGCGCGATCCGCCTTTGGGGTGAACAGCGTATGCCGTTGCTGCTGCCCCTGCGCGGTGGAACCATCAACAACCTGGCACGGACCTTGGGCTCGCGTCGCCGGCGGGCGGAGTCGATGCTTGCCCACGTCGTCAAGGACTACCGCCAAGGGCGCACCCACGAGGTCGTCCGCCGCGATTTGATTCTCGTCAACCGAGAGCACTACGGTTACATCATCGGTGCCGGTCTCATCGTCCACTTTCTTCGGCTTTATTACAGCGGTCGTCGCCCGGGTCCGCTGCGCGCGTTCTTCTTGCTGATCGTGCTCGGACTGTCCCATTTCTTCGGGACATCCTTGATTAAGGGAGTCGTTCGGGAGTTCGAGGCTGACGTGGTTTGTGACGGGGAACGCGTGCCGTTTCGCGAGTACACATTGCTGTTGGCCAGTAGCGTTGCCCATATCGGGCTAGGCGTGAAGCCGTTTTACCTGAGCGCCCGAAAGCTAGGTTACTTTCACGTGCTTGCTGGTCCCAGCACTCCCGGCCAGCTTTTGCTGCGCCTGGGACGCTTTTTTCGCGGTAACCCGGCGCGCCTGGATACGCTCTACGACAACATGGGCCGCAGTTTGACGATCGAATTCGCCGAACCGCAGGCGTTTACCATCAATGGAGACATCCTCGAACCGGTGTCCCTGCTGCGGCTCGAAGGTGGGCCGAGGGTAGCGTTCATTCGAGGTTGAACGGTCCCGCTCGAGCGCGTGGCGCTCGAGCGGCGGGAAATGTAAGATAGAGGCTCGCGGGAGCATACTGCAGAACCACCGCTTGCGTGCTGAGCGGGCGGACGCTGCCGTTCTCGTTCCGCGAGACACTTCTCCGGCGACAGGCCCTCAGCGGAGATGTGTTCTCCGCCGAGCGTATCGAGCGCGTGCGCAGGTTGCTTCCAGTCGCTGGGCTGCAGGATACGGCTGAGATCGATCGTCTGGCGTCGGCAGAGGGACTGATGGAGGGCCGGGACGTGCTCACCTCGAAGTGCTCGCAGTGCCACGATTTGCGCACGGCCCTCGCCCGGCCCCGTACACCGGATCAGTGGAGAGAAACCGTGCGCCGGATGGCACAGCGGTCCACCGTACTCAATCCCATT
>CAZJCO010000160.1:0-6921 GCA_964544375.1 uncultured Myxococcales bacterium | reverse complement strand
TTTTGTTATCTTAAAAAGCATAACATTGATCACACAACCTGCGGATTATTTTTTATTAAATATTTTCTTTTTTGTTTTTGGTTGTTCTGGCGGCTTTGTTGGTTCGGTGTGTCTTGTGGTGTCTGGGGGCGCTGAGGCCGACGGGTAGAGGGCCGGTCGTGGTGGCGGCACAAAAGCCGCACCGTCTCGAGGTCGCGCGACGTTTCGGTGCGGATTCGGTGCTGGGCGAGGACGATCCGATCGAAACCGTCGTCGAGCAGGCCAGCGCAGGCCGCGGCGCCGATGTCGTGATCGAGTGTACCGGGCAGGTCGATGTTTGGGAGCAGGTTCCGAGCTATGCACGCCGCGGCGGTACGGTGGTGCTGTTCGGCGGCTGCCGCGCGGGAACCAGAGTCTCTTTCGATACCTACCGTCTCCATTACGACGGGGTGCAGGTTTGCAGCCCGTTTCACTTCCGCCCGCGTGATGTCTCCGAGGCCTACCGTCTGTTGTGCCATGCCGACGTCGAGTGGCAGGCCTTCATTAGCTCGCGTGTCTCGCTCGACGAGGTTCCGGCGGTCTTCTCTCGTCTGGGCGAGGGGCGCGACGTCAAGTGCGCGGTGCTTCCCTGGCGGCCGGCCGCCCGGGAAGATGTCGGCGCAGTCCGCGCCGAACTCGGCGAGTTGGCCGGCCACAACTGAGGAATCGCGGCCCCGTGCGCGTTGCCCGGCTCTACCGGCTCGACGACATCCGCATCGAGCAAGACGCCCGCCCAGAGATCGGGCCGGGCGAGGCGCTCGTGCGCACGCGGGTTTGCGGTATTTGCACGGGCGACATCATGGATTGGTATATGGCGCGCAAGGCGCCGCTCGTCTTCGGCCACGAGCCGACCGGCGAGATCGTCGAGACCGGCGATGGGGTTGAAAACTTTCGCCGGGGCGAGCGCGTGTTCGTGCACCATCATGCGCCGTGCGGGCGCTGCCGTGCATGCCGCAGAGGCCTGAGCGTGCATTGCCCGACCTGGCGCGCGACCGCGCTGAGGCCGGGAGGCATGGCCGAGTACTTCGCGGTGCCGGCCGACAATCTGGCGCGCGATACCTTGTCGCTTCCGCCTTCGGTCGATTTTGAATCGGGCAGCTTGATCGAGCCTGCCGCCTGCGTCGTCAAGTCGCTCAGACGAGGCGGCGTGCGCGAAGGCGATACCGTGGTAGTCGTCGGCCTCGGCATCATGGGCCAGCTGCACGTCGTGCTGGCGCGCGAGATTGGAGCGCGCGTGATTGCTCTCGACCGGGTGCCGTTTCGCTTGCAGAGGGCGCGTCGCCTGGGCGCCGAACTCGCAATCGACGTCGACCGAGACGACGTGGCGGCCGCCGTGTCGCGAGCTACCGGCGGTGCGATGGCCGACGTCGTCATCGTCGGCCCGGGTTCGATTGGCGCGATGGAAGACGGTATCGCCTTGGCCGGCGCGGGCTCGCGTGTGGTGCTGTTTACGACCTCGAAGCCGGAGGAGCGGTTGTCGGTCTCTCCGCACCGGCTCTACTTCGACGAGGTGTCTCTGGTGCCGAGCTACTCCTGCGGCCCCGAGGATACGCGAGCGGCTCTCGACGCGATCGCCCGCGGCGTGATCCGCGCCGAAGATTTGATCACGCACCGCTTCCCGCTCGAGCGCGTGCGCGAGGCCGTCGATCAGGCGGCGCGCGCCGACGAAACGCTCAAGACGGTGGTCGTCTTCGACTGACGCAATCGGCGCCCGCGGGCGCCGATCGAATTACTTCTGAAGCGATTTGTGAAAGATGACTTCGGATTTCTCGGCCGCTACTTCGGCGCGCTTGGCGGCCTCTTCGGCGGCTTTGGCCGCCTCGGCGGCGCGCTCGGCGGCCGCCTGAACCTGCTGGATGTCGGCCTGGCTGATCGCCGGTGGCGGCGGCGCGGCCGGCGGTTGGGCAGCCGTCGTGCAACCAGCGGCTGCGATCGAAGCGACGAGAATCAACGCTTTGTGCATGTTCATTTCCCCTTGACTGCCTGAAGCGCACGGCGGCGTCAATCCGGCCTGCGGGCGCCGTGTTGATCGCGCCACAGGCGGTGAAAGCAGAAGACGTTGAGCGCGATGATGACGCCCCAGGAGAGCGCCATGAAGAGCAGTCCGCCGGCGCTCATCCTTCTTCCTCCGCCAGCTCGATGTCGTCGCCCGGCTCGAGTTCGCCGGGCGGACTCCAACGGCGCGACACCACCGCTACCAACGAAAAAATCCCGATCAACAGGCCGGCGACGAGCAGGCGTGCGCCGATCACGTAGGGGCGCGCCTCGGGCGAGACGTCTTCCATCGCGAGTTTGCCGGGCACTTCGGACAGCAGCCACCAGATGAGGATGACGAGCAAGAATGTCGGGGTGAGATACTTGGTCACCGGTTTGAACAGCGCGTTCGGTCGAATCATGGCGCCGCGTTTGATTTCCTCCCAGCCACGGTCGATGCCGAAGACCCAGGCGTAGATGACGACTTCGAGCAGGGCGAATACGACCAGGCAAACGGTGCCTACCCAGTAGTCGATCTCGTCGAGAAAACCGTAGCGGTGAAAGAAGATCACCGGTTGGGTCAGCAGGAACATTGCGCCGCCGACGATCGAGACGGCCTGCTGGCGCGTCAGCTGCCAGCCTTCCTCGATGAGCGCCACCATCGGTTGCGCCATCGCCACCGCCGAGGTGATGCCGGCGAAGAACAGCAACAGGAACCAGATGGCGCCGACCAGACTGCCGGCCGGAATCCTTTGGAAGATGACCGGCATTGCCTGGAAGCCGAGGTCGAATGCACCGCTGCGTGCAATGTCCTGGGTGCCCTGAATGCCGAAGAATGCGACCGCTGCGGTCAGTGCGATGGTGCCGCCGAGGACGACCTCGGCGAACTCGTTGAGGCCGACCGTCGACATGCCCATCAATGCGATATCGTCGTCTTCGCGCAGGTAACTGACGTAGGTGTGGATGATGCCCCAGCCGATCGATAGCGTGAAGAAAATCTGACCGGCCGCCGCGATCCAAACGGTGGCGTCCCCCAAGCGCGAGAAGTCGGGGTTCCATACGAAGCCGAGGCCGGCGGCGACGTTCCAGTCGGCGTGCACCGGGTCCGGCGTGCCGAACAACAGCACCCGCACGACCAGAATGCCGCCGAGGACGAACAGTGCCGGAATCGCCGTGCGGGCGAGCCGTTCGATCCCCTTGGCGATGCCGCCGAGCAGCACGAACAGCGTCAGTCCCATGGTTGCGGCGTAGGCCAGGTAGGCAGTGGCCACGGAGGCGAAATGGCGGTTGACGGCAACGCCCTGGAAGCCGGCGAGAAAGGCGCCCATTTCTGCCCGGCTGGCCAGGCCCTGGTAGCTGCCGACCAGTGAAAAGATGCTGAAGGCCAGCGTCCAAGAAGTAATGTAGGTGTAGTAGAGCGCAATCGTGAAAGGGATGAACAGACCGAGCGCGCCGACGTATTTAGCGGCCGGATGGTTCCAGATCACCGGCAGCATACCGGCGGCATGCCCGTGACCGTGTTTGCCGCCGAGCCGGCCGATCGAGCATTCGACCCACATCAGCGGGATGCCGATCACCAGCAGCGCGAAGAAGTAGGGAATCATGAAGGCGCCACCGCCGTTTTCGGCCGCCTGTACGGGAAAACGCAGGAAGTTTCCCAAGCCGATCGCGTTGCCGGCCAGGGCGAGGATCAGGCCGGTTTTGGTCGCCCAGCGTTGCCGCTTGCTCATGGTGTGATCGCTTTGTCCGCGGTCCGGGGCACGTCGATGGATGGCGGCCCGGCGTCTCTCCGGTTATGATCCCGATGGTAGCTGCCGGCCGGGGGCCGGCGCAAACGGCGGTCCGGGTGCTAAGCAAGCAAGAGAATCGACTGGCAGCGTATCGTCGGAGTGTCGATCTGATCGCCGTAGCGATCGTGATCGCGCTGCTGTACGCGCCGGCGGCCGGTTTCGCTCTGGTCTTTGACGACCACTCTTTGCTTGGCGGTGCCGGCAAGCCGCTCTGGCTCGGCGGCTCGCTGCTGCCGTACCGCCCGCTGCGCTATCTGAGCTTGTCGCTCGACGCGCAGTTTGTCGCCTGGCTCGGCGCCTGCGGTCTGCATGTCTCGGCGCCCGCCGTCTATCACGCCACCAACATTGCGCTGCACCTGCTTGCCTTCGTGCTGCTCTGCCGGCTGGCTCAAACATGGGGCGCCCGCCGGGCGCCGGCGCTGCTGGCCGCGGCCTTGTTTGCTCTGCACCCGCTGGCGGTTGAATCGGTGGCCTACGTCGCCGGCCGGCGCGACCTGCTGGCGTTGATCTGCGTGCTGGCCAGCCTGCTCGCCTGGACCTGCGAGCGCCGCCGGCCGCTCGCGGCGCTGCTGCTCGGTTGCGCGGCGGCGATGGCCAAGGAAAGCGGCCTGCTGGTCTTTGCCCTGCTGCCGCTTGCCGATCGCCGAAGCGAAGGTCGCGACTTGCGCGCCGGCGGTCTTCTCGCTTGGCTGGCCGCCTCCGTCGTAGCGGCCGCGTCGCTCGTCGCCTACGGGGCGAGGGGACCGTTGCTGCCGGCCGGCTCGCTTGCCGGCACGCTGCTGATGGCTCCCGCGCTCGCGGCCCACTACGCGAAAAACGTCCTCTGGCCGGCGGCGCTTTCGGTGGAGTATCCGGCGTTGCGCGACGCGGCTTTTTGGCAAGGTGCTTCGCTCGCCGCGCGCGGATTGGGTGCCGGGCTGCTGCTCGCGGCCGCCGCCCGCGCGCTCGGCGCGCTGACTGGAAGCCGGCGCATGCGCGCAGGCGCCGGCAGTACGTCGCCTCTCGCATTCGTGTGGCCGGCCGTGGCGCTCGCCTCGATCGCGTTGGTCATCGGCGGGCACGAGCCGGGTGCCGACCGTCATGCCTACCCATTGCTGGCATCGTTTGCGGTCGCTCTCGCAGTTGCCGTGACGCGTCTCGCTGCGCCATGGCGCGGCGCAGCGCTTGCCGCGATGAGTGCCGCTTCGCTGGCCCTGGCGCTTGCGTCGTCGGCGCGACTGCCGGTTTGGCAAAACGATCTCACGCTGTGGCGGGCGACGGTGCGGGCCGCGCCGCAAAGCCCTCGCGCGCATTACAACTTCGCCGCCGCGTTGGCCGAACGCGGCCGTCCTGGCCGGGCGCGGCGGCAACTGCGGGCGGCACTTGCGGTCGATCCCGGCTACGGCTGGGCGCAGCTCGGGCTGGCATCCCTGGACTGCGACGCCGGTCGCTTTGACGCGGCCGGCGAGGCGCTGGCTCGCGCCGGCAGGCAGGGAGCCGCGGCGGACGACGTCGCCCAGCTTGCGCGCGTCTGCGATCAGCTACAGCGGACGCCGCGGGCCGCGGCGAGCGAGCGGCGAACAGCGCGAGAGGCGCGCGTGCAGGAGTCGCTGTGACCGCGTTCGCCGCCGTCGTCGTCTTTCGCGTTCTTCGTGCCGTTGCCGCCGGCTACGGCGGCGCCTGGTTCTTTCCGGTCGTGCTCGGCGAGGCTCTCAACGCCGCGCTGCCGTTTCTCGCGATCGCGATTGCCGAGTGGACTCTGCGCCGCTTCGGCCGCGCGCCGCTGAGCCGCTCGGGCGGCCTGATCACGGTGATCGAATACGTCGCCCTGTTCGCCTACTTCGGCAAGGGATGGGTCGAGCCGTTTACGACGATCGCCGAACCACTCGGGGTCGACGCCGGGCTCAATCTGCCGCTGGCCGCGGCCGGGCTGCTGTTCGGCGGGCTCCTCGTGCGCGCCGGCCGGATTAGCGGCCTCGAAGGCCCAGGCGTCATGGTGTGGGCGACGGCCGGCTTCTTGATCCTCGGGCCGCTTGCTTTCCAGCGTTTCGATACCGTCGAAGCCGGCGTTCGTTTGCAGGCCGCAGTCGGCATTCTGGGCGTCTTCGGCCTCTTTGGATCGCTCCTTGCCCTGCTCGTTCGCCTTGCCGGAGACGGCCGTTTTCGCCGCGGCCAGTGGGCCGCAGTTGCCGCGGTGCTGGTGGCGACGCCGCTGCTGCCGAGTCCGCCACCGAGCAGCCCCGCGCGCCAGCCGGGACGGGCGTCGGTGATCGTCGTGCTGATCGACACGCTTCGCGCCGATACGCTCGATCAGCGCTGGAACGATGCGCCCCTGATGCCGCGGCTGCGCGAACTCGGTGACCGCGGAGTTCGCTTCGAGACTGCGTTGGCGCCCTCGCCTTGGACGCTGCCGAGCACGCTCAGCCTGCTTACCGGGTTGAGTCCTTTCCGTCATCGCGCCGGGCGTTTGCGCGGCGAGGTCGCCCTGCCCGGCGACGACGCCTTGGCCTCTTACTCTGGCCCGGTTCTACGTCGCGCCGGCTATCAGGTGGCCGGTTTTTTCAACAACCCTTATCTCCGGCCTTACTACGGCGTCGGTCGCGGCTACCTGCGTTACCGCCGCTACCGCGGGAACGCGCGCGACGGCGTCGGACTTGCGCGTTCTTGGCTTGCGCGCCACCGCGCCCGTCCCTTCGTGCTCACGCTGCATTTGATGGACCCCCACTGGCCGTACGAGGCGCCGCACGGTTACGGTCCCGAGCGCGGCGACTGCGAGACCTGCGACGACCTGATCGAAGTCGAGTACAAGCATGCTAGCGACGAGGTGCGCGCTGAGGTGCATCGTCGTTATCTCGCCGAGGCGGCCTTTACCGATGCTTGGATCGGACGCTTCGTCGATGCGCTCGAGCACGAGGAAATCTTCGAGAACACATGGCTTTTCGTCACCGCCGACCATGGGGAGGAGTTCTGGGAGCACCGGCGTTTTCTGCATGGCCACGACTTGTTCGACGAACTCCTGCGGGTTCCGCTGATCGTCGTGCCGCCGGCGAGCAATCCGCGTGCGCTTCGGGGACCGCGGATTGCCGAGCAGGTGCGGCTCTGCGTCGGTGGGGCGAGCACGTCGCGCGCAGAAGTCCCGCCACGCTGCCGGCATTTTGCA
>CAZJCO010000159.1:0-6978 GCA_964544375.1 uncultured Myxococcales bacterium | reverse complement strand
AGGCTCTCTGCTCGTAACACGACATATACCAAGGAATACTGCGATAGGTTGAGAGGGTAGCCCGCGGATGGCCGCGCCCGGCGGCCCAGCGGCACGCCGCGCCGACCAGGGCCGAGCCTAGACCACGCCGACCGCTGGAAGGCAGGACGTCGAGTTCCTCGAGATGGCCGTGGCCATCGATGACACTAGCCGTGACGAAGCCCACCGGCCGATCGCGGCGCTCCTCACAGGCCACCCACAATCGTCCGCGTGCCTGCCGACCCTCGAGCACCTCGAGCGGCGTAGTCAAAGCAACCCTCTCTCGCAGTCCGAAGGCGGCAAATCGAGACGCAGCCATCCGCTCGATATGGGGAAGGCGATGAATCTCGTCGCGCCGGGCCTGCCGGATGCGGTAGCAGCAAGGAACCCCTAGGCTTTTCCGCAACGCTTGGATCACGCGAACTTCTCCGACCCCGAGTCCAGCTAAGCCGAGCTCGGCTCAGCTTACTTCAACAACTCTGACGTCGAAGGTAAGCGTCTCTCCAGCCAGAGGATGGTTGAGGTCGATCACGGTGGTTTCCCCTCGAACTTCGTGCACCCTCACCTGGCGCTGATCGCCCGATTCGTCCTCGGCAACGAGCGCTGCGCCGACCTCGCGGGCAGCCTCAGGGATCGCCGACGTATCGACTTCCTGGAACGCGTCCTCGCGGACCGGCCCGTAGGCGTCTTCGGGCGAGAGAGTCACTTTCGTCGATTCTCCCTGCGCGAGTCCGTCCAGCGCTTCTTCGAGTGCCGGAAGAATCTGGCTTTTCCCGGATTCGTAAACCAAAGGATCGTCACCCACGTTGCTATCGACCTTGGAACCGTCATCGAGAAAGACGGTGTATTCGATCGCGATGGTCTTGCTCTCAACATTCATGCTCTTTTTCTCTCCCTGCCGCTGTCGCGGTCTCTAGCAGAGGCCGTTTCCTCCACCGTCATCGATCTCCCACGAGCCGCGGCCGATACGGAATTCGCAAGGCTCGTCGGAACTAAGGCCGCCTGACGGATACACGAATCAGGAGAGAACACCCCGGACGATGCTTACCGAGCAGGTGACACGCTATTGGCCGTGGTTATTTAGCACGAGGCGGCGCGGCGCCAAACCGCAGGCGAACGATCGTCGCACCCCACTCCCCCCTTCCGGCACCCGCCAAATGGTATTCGGCCACTTCCGGCAACCGCTCGAGCAGCGACCACAGCCCGCGGCGCAACACGCCCCTGCCTTTGCCGTGAACAATGCGCAATTCGTCGATCCCGCGCTCGAGGCAAGCCGCAACGTATTCCGGTACGATGATGGAGAGCTCCTCGGGTCGAAACTGGTGCAAATCGAGGGTTCCATCGATCGGCAGTTCGACAATGTTTTCGCTGTCCCTGTCGCGGTGATCGCTCATCTTACGCGTCTTCGAGTGGCAGCTGCCGCCGGGTGCCGAGACGTCTTGCGCCTCGGCCCTCGCTATGATTTATTCTTACGCGGGGTCGGCTTGCGTTACCACCGTTTTTCGGTGGCCGCCGCGGTAGTCGTGCCCCCCGCTTGAGGCATCCGCACTCGGCAATCGCGGCTTACCGAAGACGGCGTTTCTCGAGAGCCGTTCGACAGCGAAACGCGTGACTCTCGGGAGCTTTCCGAAGAACAAGGTAAGGAGGGTCACGATGCCTAACACTCTACGGGTCACGTCGGTGGCATCTTTCATACTCGCCATACTCGCAGCCATGGCTTGGGCCGCTCCGGCCACGGCCGCTGGGCCGCTCGATGCGAGTCTCAACAATATTGCGGCAACCACGCTCGAGGCCGGACGATTCAACCTTCGTCTCGGGGGAAGATACTTCGGCTCGAACGACTTCTCCTGGGGAGGCTCCGTCCGCGCCGGTCTGCCCTTCGGACTTCAGGCGAGCATCGCGTTCAACAGCTTCGAAGCCGACAACGACGACACCCTCGGTACCGACATGGTGGTGTCTCGCTGGAACGGCCTGGAACTGTCGCTGAAGAAAAACCTGATCGACAACAAGGATGGCGCGCTCGGGATTCAGGTCGGCGCCGAGCTTCGCAACAGCAAAGCCATCATCCAGCCAACTCGCGTGTCCACGGTCGACAGCAGCACGGTTTGGTCCTTCGCGGTCCCGCTTTCCTGGAACGCGCGCGAAAACGTCCGCGTCGAGGGCACGCTCAAAGGCGCGTTCTTCCCCGATCGTTTGAAGAACAGCGCGGGCTCCACGGTCGAGGGTTACGGTGACCTCATCGGCGCGACCCTCGGGGCTACGGTCGACCTGAGCGAACGCCTGAGCATCGCTGGCGACGCGATGGCCGTACTCAGGGGCGACAATTCTATCACCGACGACACTGGAGCCACCGGCGATCAAGTCGTCTGGTCGGCCAGCGCCGTCTGTCACGCCACCGAACATCTCGACGCCGAGGCTTTCTTGACGAATTCCGGCGGAACTTCGCTAGTCACTTCCATGCTCGGAAGCAGCGGCACGGATTCCGTGTTCGCCGGCCTGCGATTTGGATACACCTTCTGAGGGAGGGGGAGCGAGCCATGACAAAAACGACGAAAAGCTCTCTGATTGCGACGATGCTGATCACTGCACTGGGTGCCGGCGGCTGCGGCAACTTCGGCGCCAACGTGCCGTTTGGCGGCGGTTGCATCGATCCGGTAGGCAGCCTGCTGATCATGACAGCCAACGAACTGCGCACCTGCGACATCGATACGCTCGAACTGGTTGCCTCCTTTACGCCTCCGGCCGGCACCCTGCTGCCCGGATTCGGCGGCTTCGACGACGGCCGGCATATGGTCGCCGAAGGTTCCGGCAACCGGCGGATCTTCCTGACCGACCATAGTGGCAATCCCGATGTCTTGGACTTCTGTTCTGCACCGCTCACACGGATGTCCCCTAACTGGGGGGTCAACCTCAGTGAGGGCCTCGGACTCGCGATCATGCCCAACGGCAAGATCATTGCGACCGACGAAGAAGATGAGCTGTATCGCCTAACGAACGCCCTGGCGCTCGATCGCGACCGCACCGGCGGAAGCTTCGACGGTTCCGAAGGAGTAGCGTATGATCCGGTCCGCGATCGGGTCTACGTCGCCGACGAGGACGACGGCGATATCGAAATCTTCAACGGCAGCACACTCGACCACATCGATTACGTCAGCAGTATTACCGGCTGGGAAGGCCCCTACTGGCTCGGGGTGGACGCTTCGGCCGCTCGCCTGTTCGAGTTGTCGGATGACTGCGCCGGAGCCTTCCCCAACCAACGGTGCGGCATCCAGGTGTACAACATCATTGCGGGCGGCGACGACCTCGCGTTCGACCAAACCCTGGTGGGTTCGTCGGGCCCAACCACGGACTGCTACGGTACGCTGGCAGTGAGCGACGCGCACGATCGCATGTTCGCGATCGACTACTGCAACGATACGGTCGTCGTGTTCGATACCACCACACTCGCTCAGATCGGCACTGTGCCGAGCGCCTGTGTGGGCGCGGACGCACCAACGATGGTCGCCGTGACCGACTGACCGCTTCTCGGCCGGATCGCCGATCGCTGCGCCGCGATCGGCGGCCGGTCGCGTCTCGTGCTCTAGGCGCTTGATTTCCGCCCGCTTGACGGTTAGACGAAAGCGACCGCTTCGTTTGGCTGCAGGCCCGTGGCATCGCACCTAGAAGAACAGCTTCAGCGCGATATCGACCGTATTCGCGACAAGGTCCGCGAAATGGCGGACCTGGCGCTACGCGCGCTCGAAGATGCCGTCCGCTCGCTCACCACCTGCGACACACGCCGCGCCTACAGCGCGATTCTGCGAGACTCGCGGGTCGACGAACTGGAAGGCTGGTCGACAACATGTGTGTCGAGTTCATGGTGCGCCACATCCCGGTCGCCAAGCAGCTCCGCTTTGCCCATTCGGTCGCCAAGATCATCTCGGAACTGGAACGCGTCGGCGATTACGGCGAGAGCATCAACCGTCAGGCGATCTTGCTGTGTCATGCTCCGCAGACGCCGGATCTCGGCACGCACGAGGAACTCGCCGAAGTTGCTATCGAGATGGTGAGACAGGCGATCCGCGCCTTTCTCGACGAAGATATCGACCTGGCCGAAGCCACGCGCAAACTCGACTCCAAGGCCAACCAACTGCACCAGAAAATCTACCGCTCGCTCGTGGGCGAGCGGCCCGAAACCAGCGAAGACCTATCAACCCTGTTTTCGCTGCTATCGGTCGCCAACCGCTTCGAGCGCGTCGCCGACCAAGCGAGCAACATCTGCGAAGAAGTCTCCTATCTGCTTACCGGAGAGATCGTCAAGCACTCGCTTCATCGCGAGGTGCAGGTTTTGTTCGTGTCCTCCTCCAGTTCCTGCCGCGGCGTCATGGCCGAGGGAATCGCGCGAACCATCGCCGGAGATCATTTCGAGTTCTTCTCCGCCGGCGTCGACACGGATCCGCCCGATCCACGCGCGGTCGAATTCCTTGCCGACAAGGGCATCGACGCTTCGGGCCACGCTGCCCGCCGGCTCGAGGACATCGAGGATTTCGGTCGCTACCGAGCGGTTGTCGCTATCGGTAAGGAAGCCGCGGCGGCCATTCCCAAGGTCGGATTCCGAACGATTCTGCTGGAATGGGACGTCGAAGGGCCGGATCCTGAAACCGAAGCGGAATCGGGTTACGCTTCCGTGTTCGACGCGCTCGTCGATCGCATCACGGACCTGATCCGCGGACTCCACGGAACCATCGAAACGGAGGTCTCATGACGACGAAGAGGTTGATCGTAGCCATTGCGTGCGTCGCGTCGATGCTTGCCGCCTGCAGCCGCGGCGACCGCGCCTCACGAACCTTCATCCAAAACAAGGGCTCCGACACCATGGTCAATCTGGCGCAGGCCTGGGCGCAGACTTACCGCGGCGTGAACCCAACGGTCGCCATCGCCGTCAGTGGCGGTGGTTCCGGCACGGGAATCGCTGCACTGATCAACGGCACCGTCGACATCGCCAACGCCAGCCGTGACATCAAACCGTCCGAACGAGAAAAGGTGCGTTCGGCACACGACGTTGATCCGATCGAGCACGTCGTCGCCTACGATGCCGTCGTCTTCTTCGTTCACCCCAGCAACCCGCTATCCGAGATCTCGGTCGAGCAGCTTGCCTGCATCTATGGCGAAGGCGGCAAATGCGACTCCTGGTCTGCGCTCGAGGTCAACGTTCCCGGCTGCTCCGGCCAGGAGATCATCCGCGTCAGCCGGCAGTCGAACTCGGGAACCTACGAGTTCGTCCGAGAGCACATTCTCGGCAAAACGGCGGACTTCAAACTCGGCAGCCGCGACATGCAGGGCAACAAGGACGTCGTCGACCTGGTCTCGAAGACACCTTGTGCCATCGGTTATAGCGGCCTCGGCTACGTGAGTCCGGCGATCAAAGCACTCTGCGTCGCCGGGAGGCAGGGCAAACCCTGCCTCCAGCCATCCTTGGAAGCGGCAAAATCCGGCAAGTATCCGCTTGCCCGCGCGCTCTACATGTACACGCCGGGGGAAGCGAAGGGCGCGGTCGCACAATACCTCGATTGGATTGTCTCGGACGGCGGGCAGAAGATCGTCGCCGACACCGGGTTCGTTCCGATTCGCTGATTTGAGCAAGAGCGGTGAACCAAAGCACGGGCACAGCGCCGAACGAAGGCGGCAAGCCCAGGGCCTCGCTGGCGCGCCGAGTGGAGCCCGTCATCGAGGGCCTGATCCGCATCTGCGGCTTCAGCGCAATTTTTTTCGTCTTCGCGATCTTTTTCTTCGTCTTCGACGCCGGCGCGGACTTCATCCTGCATCGCCTCAACCTGCGAGAGTTTCTTTTTAGCCCGGAATGGTACCCGACTTCGGTCGCCAACAAGCGCTATGGAACGCTGGCGCTGCTGGCGGGGACCGGCAGCGTCACCGGCCTGGCGATGCTCGTGGCGGTTCCTTTCGGCCTCGGCACCGCCGTCTTCATCTCGGAATTCACCAAAGGCGCGGCGAAGGAAGGCCTCAAGATCGTAGTGGAGCTGCTGGCAGCGATTCCGTCGGTAGTCTGGGGGTTTATCGGCATTGCCCTCATCAACCCCTTCATCATCAAGCTGTTTCACGCACCGATCGGGCTCAATATCCTGAACGGTGGTGTCATCCTCGGTCTGATGAGCGTGCCGATCATCGTCTCGATCGGCGAGGACGCACTCAAGGCTGTTCCCGACTCTTACCGTGAGGCGTCCGCAGCTCTCGGCGCCACACGTTGGCAGACGGTCTACAAGGTCCTGTTTCCGGCGGCGCGCAGTGGGCTGCTGGCGGCCGTGCTTCTCGGCGTCGGCCGCGCAATCGGGGAGACCATGGCGGTCCTCATGGCGACCGGTCATGCGGTCAAGATTCCGACCAGTCCGCTGGACTCGGTACGCACGTTGACGGCGACCATTGCCGCCGAACTGGGTGAGACGGCTCACGGCAGCGATCACTACCAGGCGCTGTTCGCCATCGGCGTGCTGCTCTTCGGACTCACCTTCGCGGTCAATCTGACCGCCGACCTCTTGGTGCGCGGAGTTCGAAAGCAGTGAATCATACGGCCTTCGCGACAACCGCAACGACGGCCGGTAGCAGGCGCGGCGAGCGCATCATGATCGCCGTGCTGGCCCTGATGACAGCCCTTTTGATTCTGCCTTTGATTGCGATCGTGTCGCTGCTGGTCATGAAAGGCGCGCCAGCTCTCAGCTGGGAATTCCTCTTCACCGAGCCGGCGGCGGGCATGACGGCCGGCGGCATCTTTCCGACAATCGTCGGAACCTTGTGGTTGATCGGTGTCTCGCTCGCGGTTGCGGCGCCGATCGGCATCATGGCCGGCATTTACCTCAACGAGTACGCCGGCGACAACTGGGCCACGCGCATCATCAATCTCGCGATCGTCAACCTCGCCGGCGTTCCCAGCATCGTCCACGCCCTCTTCGAGGTCGGACGGGCTTC
>CAZJCO010000158.1:0-6988 GCA_964544375.1 uncultured Myxococcales bacterium | reverse complement strand
GCCGAGCACTACGCAAAGGCGAACGATGACTACCGTGCCATCCTGGTAAAGGCGCCTGCCGATCGTCTGGCGGGGGCCCTTGTCCCGCGACGTCCACAGCGCGGCGACGTGCATCAGAGGAGCCGCCGGCAAGGCAGTGAACATGGGCGCGCCGGCCGCGTTCTCGGCAACCTGCTCGGGCCGCTCCGGCGGCGGTCCGTAGGGGTTGCCGCCCATCAGGGCGGCAAAGAACAAATCTTCGTGCCGCCACATCACTCCTTTCGGTAGGCCGGTGGTGCCGCCGGTGTAGGCAATATAAAGGTCGTCGCCCGAACGCCGGGCAAAGTCGCGCTCGGCCGAGGCCGCAGCGATCTCCCGCTCGTAATCGAGCGCGCCGAGCGCGTCGCAGTCCGCCCCGCTGCCATCCTCGACTGCAACCAAGCGCCTCAGCAAAGGCAGGCGCGGCGCGACGGCGGCAAGGCGCGGGCCGAATTCGCGCTGATGCACGATGCCCACAAGGTCGGCGTTCTCAAAGAGCTGGACGAGTTCTTCTTCAACGTAGCGGTAGTTGACGTTGATCGGGACGGCACGGATCTTGAACGCCGCGAGCATCGTCTCGAGAAACTCGGCGCCGTTATAAAGGTAGACGCCGAGGTGGTCGCCCGGGGCGATGCCGGCTCGGAGCAGCGCGTGGGCCAGCCGCGTCGCGCGCCGGTCGAGCTCGGCGTAACTTCGCCTGGTGTCTCCGCTGACGATGGCTTCGCGCTCGGGAACCGCATCGGCGACGCTTTCAAGCAGGTCTGCGAGTTGGAACTCCATTCGTCCGCGGTCCCCCGGCGGCCAACGGCGCGGCTACATCGAAGGAACGATGAAGCCGTCGCGCACCGGCGTGAGCGGCTCGAAGTAGGGACCGAGCTGCTGATGCAGGTTTTCCACGCTCCACGGCTCCTCGCTGTCGAAGTTGGTATCGGTCGTCGGCCTGCCCAAGACGGTCACGTGCTTACCCCAGATCACGAAGACATGGCCCGAAATGCGCTCGGCCAGCGGCGAGGCAAGATAGCCGACCAGCGGCGCAACGTTTTCCGGAGCAAAGGTGTCGAAGCCTTCCTCGGGCTTGGCGAACATGGCCCCGACTACCCCGCTGTCGGTCAGACGGGTACGCGCCCGGGGCATCAGGACGTTGGCCGTGACTCCGTACTTGATCAGCGCCTGGGCCGCCGACATCGTCATCGCCACGATCCCGGCCTTTGCCGCCGCGTAGTTCGGCTGGCCGGCCGAACCGAAGATGAAGGCCTCCGACGAGGTGCTGATGAGCCGGCCGTAGACCGAGCCGCCTTCGGCCTTGGCCTTGTCGCGCCAGTACGCCGAGGCGAAGCGGATCATGCAGAAGTGGCCCTTCATGTGCACCCGAACGACCGAGTCCCACTCCTCTTCGGTCATCTTGAAAATCGACTTGTCTCGCAAGAAGCCGGCGTTGTTGACCAGCACGTTGAGATCACCGAAGTGCTCGACCGCGCGCGCGACAAGTTTCTCGGCCGCGTCCCAATCGGCCACGTCGCAGGCATGCGCGATCGCCTGCCCGCCGCCGCGCTCGATCTCCCGGGCGACCTCGCGTGCGGGCTCCTCGTCGAAATCGTTTACCACCACGCAAGCGCCCAGCCGCGCCAGCTCCAAAGCCTCTACCCGACCCAAGCCCCGTCCGGCTCCGGTCACAACGGCAACTTTCCCCTGCAACATGATCTACCGCCTATTCTCCCGTGTAGACGGGCTTGCGCTTTTCGGCGAAGGCCTTCATGCCTTCGCGCGCGTCTCTGGTTCCGAACACCACCGTTCCATATTCGAGTTCCTTGGTCATCGCGTCGGCTTCGCCATAGCTCTCGTCGACCTCGCGCAGCATCCGCGTCAGCGCGCGAATCGACAGCGGCCCGTTGTCGCAGATCTCGGCGGCGATCTTTCTGGCCTCGGCGAGCGCCTGCCCGCTCGGCACCACCCTTCCGATCAGACCGAAACGCAGAGCTTCCTCGGCGCTGACGTGCCGGCCCGTGAGCAGCATTTCGGCCGCCAGCGTGTAGGGAATCTGTCGCCTAAGCCGCACGCTCGAGCCGCCGAGTGGAAACAGGCCGCGGCGCGCCTCGGTGATGCCGAAGACGGCGTCCACGCCGGCCACGCGAATGTCGGTTCCCTGCAAGATCTCGGTGCCGCCGGCCACGGCAAAGCCCTCGACCGCGCAGATGATCGGCTTCATCGGCCGGTTGTGCCTCAGCAGGGCCTGCCAATGGATGTCGGGCACCTCGGACATCAGGGCCATGAACTCGTCGTCGGTTTCGCCGGCGCCCATCGACTTGAGATCCGCGCCGGCGCAGAAGACGTCTCCCTGGCCGGTGAGAATCGCCACCCGCAGTTCGGGGTCCTCGTCGAGTTGGCGCCAGGCCCGGTACATCCCGGCAAGCATGCCGGCGCTCAGCGCGTTCTTCGCTTCCGGACGGTTCAGCGTCACGGTTAAAACGTGACCCTCGCGTTCGATCAGACAATGTTCTAGGTTCATGGTTTCGATCCTTACGAAAGAAGATAGTGGGTGGTGCGAGCAAGATCTTGTCCGCGCCGGCCCCTCGATCGGTCGAATTTGGCCAATTGGGCAGAAACATGATTCTTTGTCATAGGCGGCGCAAGCGCTAAGCTCGATCGGTGGCTCAGTTGCGCGGCAAGACGAACTCCTACGGTTCGGTCCACGTCATTCTTCCGCTCCTCGAGTATCTCGAGAAGCGCGGCCTGGATGCCGACGGTATCCTAGAACACGCCGGCGTTTCCCGTAGCGCGCTGACAAACACGAACACGCGCCTTCCCAAGGCGACTTTCGAGGAGCTGTGGCGCGCAGCCGGCGAGGCCACCGGCGATCCGGCCATCGCACTGCGGGTCTCGACCATGATGCGCACGAATACGCTGGGCATCATCGGCTACCTGGCGCTGGCGAGCGACTCTCCGCGCCGCGCCTTCGAACTCGTCAAAGGCCTCACCCCGCTGCTATGGGAAAACATCGACTGCGACCTCGAAAGCGACGACAAGACCGCCTTCATCCGCTGCAGCACGGGCGGCGGCCCCCAGGCCAACCGCTTTACCAAGGAGTACGCCATCGGACTGACGGTGACGATGAGCCGTGCCCTCGGCGGCGCCCTCACCGATCCAATCGAAGCGCGATTCTCTTACTCGCCGCCTCCCTACGCCGATCAGTACGAAGAGATCCTCGGCTTACCGGTGCGCTTCGACGCCGGCGAAGACGGCGTACTGTTTCCGATCTCGGTGATCGACGGCTCGAATCCCTCGGCCGACGCGGCGCTCAGGCAGCTGTTGGAACGTTACGCCGCCGACCAACTGGCCAAGATTTCAACCAGTGCCCCTTACGCCCAACGCGTGCGGGCCTGCATCCTGTCGCGGCTGCCGCTCGGAGATCTCACTGCCGAGATGATCGCCGCTCAGTTTTCGATCAGCGGCCGCACGCTCAGGCGGCGGCTTCTCGAAGAAGGAACGAGCTATCAGGAAATCCTCGACAACGTGCGCGCACAGATGGCGCGCGACTATCTCGAGAAAGAGCGGCGGGGCATCGACGAGGTCGCCTTCCTTCTGGGTTTTTCCGACCAAAGCGCCTTCAGCAAAGCGTTTCGCCGCTGGACCGGACGGACCCCTGCCGATTTTCTGCGGAGCAATTCATCCTAGGTGGTGCCAGCATGAAACAGCTGCTCGAACGCCAGCGCCAAGCGTTCATTGAAGACGGATTCCCGACGGCCGAAATCCGGATCGACCGGCTCGAGCGGGCCCGTCGCATGATCGGCGAGCATCAAGACGAGATCATCGACGCTTGCGATCGCGATTTCGGCAATCACTCGCGGCACCAGGCCAAGATGTCCGAGATCTTCGCGACCATGGAAAGCTTGGCGTTCGCAATCAAGCGCGTGCGTCGCTGGATGCGGCCGACGCGTCGCAAAGTGAACTTTCCTTTGAACCTGCTCGGAGCGCGGGCCCACGTCGAGCTTCAGCCGAAAGGCGTAATCGGCAACATCGCAACTTGGAACTTTCCGGCTTACGTGGCGATCTCGCCGCTGGCGGGGATTTTCGCCGCCGGCAACCGCGCGATGATCAAGTTCTCGGAGTTCGCCCCCACCTCCGCCGATCTATTGCAGCGGCTCGTCGCCGAAACCTTCGACGAAACCGAATGCGTCGGCATCACCGGCGGCGCCGAGGTCGGCGCCGAGTTCGCCGCCCTGCCCTTCGACCACATCCTTTTTACCGGCGGCGTCGGCATCGGCCGTCGCGTGCTGGCCGCGGCAGCCGAGCGCCTCACGCCGGTCACGCTGGAACTCGGCGGCAAGTCGCCGGTCATCGTCGGCCGTTCCTACGAGATCGAGAAAGCCGCGCAACGCATCCTCACCGGAAAGGCGTTGAACATGGGGCAAGCCTGCCTGGCACCCGACTACTGCTTCGTGCCACGCCGGAAAATCGAAGCCTTCGCCGCCGAGGCTGCGCGCCACTTCTCCGAGCTGTTTCCGAGTGTGATCGACAACCCCGACTACACGTCGATCATCAACAAGCGGCACTACCGGCGGATCGCCGAGATGATCGGCCAAGCAAAGGAGCGAGGTGCCGACCTGCGCGAGATCAACCCGGCGAACGAAGATTTCTCCTCCCAGGCCGACGGCGCGCGCAAGATTCCGATGACCTTGGTCGTCGAGCCGGCCGACGATTTGGCGGTGATGCAGGAAGAGCTGTTCGGTCCGGTCTTGTGCGTCAAAGGATACGACGACGTGGGCGAATGCATCCGCTTCATCAACTCACGGCCGCGGCCGTTAGCCCTCTATTACTTTGGCAACGACGCCAAGGAGAAGCGCCGGATCCTCGACCGTACGGCGAGCGGCGGCGTCACCATCAACGACGTCTTGGCGCATGCGAGCTGCGACGACCTGCCCTTCGGCGGCATCGGCCAGTCCGGTATGGGCAGCTACCACGGCTACGAGGGATTCTTGACCTTCAGTCACCAGCGTTCGGTGTACCGGCAGACCAAACTCGACATCATGGCGCTGGGCGGCATGCTGCCGCCTTACGGCGAGCAGTGCGAGAAGCGCCTTGAGAAGATGACCCGGCTCAAAGGTTCCGGTCGATGACGGTCCCGGTGGCCATGCCGTAGCCGATGCACATCGTCACCAATCCCACGCTCTGATCGCGCCGCTCGAGTTCGTCGAGCAATGTCCCGATCAGCATGCCGCCGGTGGCGCCCAGAGGATGTCCCAGGGCGATCGCACCGCCGTTGACGTTGACGTTTTCGAGATCCCAATCCAGGTCGTGGCTCCAAGCCAGCGGCACGGTCGCGAAGGCTTCGTTTATCTCGACCAGATCGATGTCGCTCTTTTCCATGCCGGCCTTCTCGAGAACCTTGGGCGTGGCCCGGATCGGACCGGTGAGCATGATCACCGGATCGCTGCCCACCACCGTGGTTGCAACGATCTTCGCGCGAGGCGTGAGCCCCAACTCTTTCGCCTTTTCGCGCGAGGCGATCAGAACGCAAGAGGCACCGTCAACGATGCCGCTCGAGTTGCCCGCCGTAACCACACCGCCTTCCTTGAAGGCCGGCGGCAGCGTGCCGAGCTTTTCCACGGTGGTCGTCGGACGGGGATGCTCGTCCTTGGTAAGCAGAATCTTTTCGCTTTCGGCGTCGAGGCCTTCGACCGGAATCAGCGAACCGTCGAAGCGGCCTTCTTGCTGGGCTTGCTTGGCGCGCATCTGGCTCATGGTGGCGAACTCATCGACGTCGCGGTGACTCAGATTCCAGCGCTCGGCCATCATCTCGGCGCAAAGCCCCTGCGAGACCAACTCGAAGCGCTTCGTGAGCTCCTCGCTCATGGGTCCGACGTCGCTCAGTAGGGGCACCCGTGTCATCGACTCGACGCCGCCGGCGATCAGCAGATCCTGCTGCCCGCTCATCACGCCCATCGCGGCGAAGTTGACCGCCTGTTGTCCGGAACCGCAGAAACGATTGAGCGTCACGCCGGGCACGTCGATCGACATGCCGCTGGCCAACCACGCGCCGCGCGCGATGTTCGTGCCCTGCTCGCTGGTCTGTGTCACGCAGCCCATGATGACGTCATCGACTTCTGCCGAATCGATGCCGGTTCGCTCGACGATCGCGCGCAAGGTCTTGATGAGGAGATCCATCGGCAGTACCTCGCGGAAGGCCCCGTTCTTCTTTCCCCTCGGCGTTCGGCACGCGTCGATGATTACTGCGTCTCGCATTGCTTGCTCCTAACCGCCGGACGTCGGTCCGGCCACTCAGTTGGCACCGACCGAGCGGCGCTCCATCCAGTAGAACCGCACCTCGGAAGCAACGGTCATCCCCGAGCTGACCGCTTGGTGCGTACCCAGATAGCCGCTTCCGCCGGCGTCGTGGCCGACAAAGAACAGTCCGGGCAGCGGTGATTTGGGATCCGGCTTGCGCTTGCCGCAGTAACCCACGGTAACCGCCAGACCCGCTGCTTCTCCCCCCAAGCCCGGCAGAACCTGGTCGCGCGACAAGGTCGAAACCTCGGCGGGGCCGACGTGTCCCTCCCTGCGCTCGATAAAAGCGGCCGCCTCGGGGAACATCGAACAGAACATCTGGTCGATTCTCTCATGCAACGCCTGGAGTTCCTTGCCCTGCGGGTCGGGCGAGCACCAGGTGCCGAGCAATAGCATCTGCTTGCCTTCGGGCGCCATCTCGGGATCAAAGTGCGCCGGCACCACCCCGTCGAGAGCGATCTCATCCGGGATGATTCCCTCTCTCATCTTCTCCAAGCGCTCGAGCGTGAGGAAACTGTCTTCGCTGGTTGCCACATAGACGCCGTGCTGCATTACCGGCTTGCTGAAAATGTAGCGAAGATTCGTAAAACCGAGGCTTGGGACGATATCGCGGACATAGCCGACGTAACTCCTGTCGCAATAGTCCTCGCCGAACAACATGGAAACCGTCTGGTGGCTGGCGTCGAGC
>CAZJCO010000157.1:0-6994 GCA_964544375.1 uncultured Myxococcales bacterium | reverse complement strand
ACGAGAACAGACCCGTTTGACGCAGGCGGCGGCGTAGACCTTCGAGAAGCCTAGCATCGTAACGCTGCCCCCGCTGCCAAGGAATGCGCCGGCGAACGTACTCGGCCCGCACACGATCCGTACCGCTAATCTCCGTCCGGCCAAACGCCATCAGCGGCCCCGGAACGACGGTAACCGTCACCGCGGCAGTCTTCTTTTGCCGGTTCAGTCGTGCCGTTCTCCCCACGGCTTCGGCGCGCGGATAGCCACTGCCGGCCAGCAGCGAGAGTAATCGATCTTCCTTCTCGGCGACCTCTTCGGCCCGCAGCCGCTGGCCGGTCACGACGCTGTCTAGCCACCGTGCGAGCGCTTGCTCGGCCCCCCGGTCGAGTGGTCCGTCAGTAAAAGCCAGAAACGACTCCATCGTGTAGGGACTGCCAGCATCGATACGCAGCGTTACCAGCGCAGCGTCTCCTACGTGCTCGTCGATACCGTAAGATACCGCGGCGTCGTAGTAACCTTCCGAACGAAGAAGCTTGACGATCGCCTCAACGTCTGTCTGTGCCCGGCGCTGCAGCATCGAGACACTCGGGGGCGGCTTGTCGGCCAGTTGCACGAGTTTCGAGGCGGCCTCGACTTGGGCGCGCACGGCCGCCTTCAGTCCCGTCTCAATCTCGACCTCGTATGGCTGTTGCGCGGCAGCAGTCGCTGCCAGGCACAGGACGGCCCCGAGGCCTACGGCCACGGCTCGTTGCAACCTGTATGTGGTGGCGTCCCCGACGGGATTTGAACCCGTGTCGCCGGCGTGAAAGGCCGGTGTCCTGGGCCAGGCTAGACGACGGGGACGCAAGGAGAGTGGCCCTCGTTATACATCGTGTGAGCCGTGGAGGACTCGAACCTCCGACCCGCTGCTTAAAAGGCAGCTGCTCTACCGCCTGAGCTAACGGCCCGCAATCACAAGTCCGCGCAGCTTAGCACCGGCGGGCGTCGGGCGCTACTATGGGCGTAACAGGCGAGCACCGCGCCGGGCGCGGCTGGGAGTTGCCGCCGCCGGGGTTGCGCTTGAAACGACATGCGTCCCCTCGGTGGCGGTGACTGCTTGAGTCAGCCGGTACGATCGACCGGCGCGCTGCGATGCAGGTACAGCGTCTGGGTCGGGTACGCGAATTCCACACCTTCTTCGGACAGCCGCCGCATCAACCGCAGGTTGATCTCCTGCTGTGCGTCCATGTAAACGTTGTAGTCCGGCTTGCGCACGTAGTAGACCACCTCGAACAACAAGGCCGAATCCCCGAAGCTCTGAAAATGCGCACGGTCGAGCCGCAAATCGTCGATCTGCTCGACGATTTCGCGCACGATCTGCGGAATCCGCTCGAGCGTTTGCGGCGGCGTATCGTAGGTCACGCCGAAACCGAAGACGACGCGTCGCTCCCACATACGCTTGTAGTTGCGGATCCGGCTGCCGACCAAGTCCGAGTTCGAGAAGACCAGCTGCTCGCCGCCGAGGCTGCGCACCCGTGTGGTCTTGATGCCGATGCGCTCGACCGTTCCCATGAGATCGTCGACGATGATGAAGTCGCCAACTTCGAAGGGTTTGTCGAACAGGATCGAGAGCGAACAGAACAAGTCGCCGAGGATGTTCTGCACCGCCAGGGCAACGGCAATGCCGCCGACTCCCAAGCTGGCGACAAGCGCGCTGACGTCCACCCCGAGGTTGTCGAGTGCGACGAGCAGAATGACGGACCAGAGAACCCAGCGGCCGATGAAGCGGACCGCCGTGTAACCGGTGGCCTGCGCGGATCCGCCGACCGCCATGCGAGCGGCCAGCCAGCCGCCGAGAACCCGGTCCGCCCAAAGGGCGGATTGCAAGGCCAAGGCCACGACCAACAGCATCGCGACCATTCGGTCGACGCCCGGCGCTAGAGTCAGGCCGCGGCTCGCTACGTAGACCGCAACGACGGCAAAAAAGGACCGGCGAGTAGCATCGAGTAGATCGTACAACCGATCGTCGACACCGGTGCGCGTGCGCTCGGCAAACCTGGCAAATCGGCCTGCAACCGCGCGCTTCGCCAAGTCGAGGACGGCGAACAGCACCACGCCCAGTCCCAACGCCCAAAGCCAGGCCTCCACAGAGTTTCCTAAGACGAGATCAGGCAGCTTCACCGGTCTTCAAGGGTCCTGCCCCGGCTCCACAAGCGCTGCTGCCAACCACGGGCACCGTGGGTCAGCGTTTCCACCATCGCGACGAATGCTTCCCGTTCCATCACGTACGAAGACGCCAACGGCGTGTCGCTCACACTGATCGAAACGTTCGAGTTGGGATAAACGCGAAACATGTCCTCGTCCGTACGGTCGTCACCGGCGGTAATCAACAAGTCGAGATTGGGGTCGAAATGCTCTTCTTCGAGTACCGCGCGCACCCCCTCCCCCTTGTTGACTCCCACGTGTCGAACCTCGACAGCCTTTTTCGAAATGAGCACGCCGAGCGGCGTTTGCTGCAACAGACCGCCCAAGGTGTCGGCCAACACCAGCGCCTGCTGGTGAGCAAAGATCGGATCGGCCATGCGATAATGCCAAACCATGCCGAACTCCTTTTCCTCGATCTTCGAACCGGGGATCCGTCGTTCGAAGTCCGACATGACGCCAAAGACGTTGTCGCGCAGCTCCTTGTAGGCCGCCTGGTCGACGAGATGAACGCAGTCATCGTCGCCCGAGCGGCGGATACAGGCGCCGTGCTCGGCAATCAGGGCGATCTCCTTGGGCAGGTGTTTTTCCAAAAACTGACGGTCGCGCCCGCTGACGATCGCAGCATAGAAATCCGGAAGCGCTGCCATGTCGGAGATCAAGTCGCGGACTTCGGTCGGTGGCACCGCCAACTCCGGCTTGTCGACCAGCGGCACCAAGGTGCCGTCGTAGTCGACGAACAAGAAGACGCGGCGAGCGCGCCGCGCTCGCCGGCACAGGTCGTCCGTATCGGGCTCGACCAGGGCCACACTCAGCCCGCGGAGGTTGACGGCGTAGGCTTCGTCGAGCGCCGAAAGAAAGGCCGAACTCCACGCCCGGTTGTCCGCCTTGGCCAGTCGCTCGGAAAGACTCGCCATCATCGAGGACTTCTCGGCCTCGCTCATGCCCAGCGCCGTCTCGATGCCAGCGATGACGTTGTCCTCGCTCCAGGGGTTGACCAGGATGGCTTCCCCCATTTCGGCCGCGGCGCCAGCGAATTCGCTCAACACCAGGGCTCCGGGCTCCTCTCCTTTGGCGGCAACGTACTCCTTGCAAACCAGATTCAGGCCGTCACGAATCGGCGTCACCACCGCGACCTCGGCCCGGCGAAACAGGGCCATCAAATAGCACCGGTCGAGATTGCGAAAGATGTAATGGATCGGAACATAACCCGCTGTTCCGAAACGACCGTTGATCTCCCCTACGAGACCGTCCACCTCGGCCTTGAGTTCGCGATACTCACGAACATTGACCCGAGAGGGAACCGATACCTGCACCAGCGTGACGCGCCCGACCCATTGCGGATGACGCTCGAGGAACTCGCGATACGCGCGCAACCGTTCCGGAATACCCTTGGTATAATCGAGTCGGTCGACGCCGAGCAACATCGTCCGGTCCTTGTAGCTCTCGTTGAGTTCGAGCAGGTGGGACTCTGCCTCGGGTGAGTGGGCGATCTCGCGAAGCTCGCGGACGTTTACCCCGAGCGGGAAGGCGCCGAGCCGGATGACGCGGCGGCCATAGTTCAGCGTATCCATTTGCGGTTCGAGACCCGCCACGCGCGCGACCGCGTTGCTGAAATGACGCATGTACTCGAGCGTATGGAAACCGATCAAATCGGCGCCGAGCATGCCGACGAGAATGTCGCGGCGCCACGGTAAGACGCGAAATACCTCGGCGGAAGGGAACGGCACATGGAGAAAGAATCCGATTGCCAGATCGCGCCGCATTCGCCGCAAGAGGTCCGGTACCAGCATCAGCTGATAGTCGTGGACCCACACGCGGTCGCCCTCGCGGGCCTTTTCGGCGATGGTTTCGGCAAAACAACGGTTTACCTTGCGGTAGGCCTCCCACATGTTCGCCGAAAAATGGCAGCGCTCGGGCGCATAGTGCAGAAGCGGCCACACCGCACCGTTACTGAAACCTTCATAGTAGGCATCGTAGAGCTCCTGCGGCACGTCGACGATGCACAGGCCCTGCTCATCGAGAAAACGCTGATCGTCGGCCGAAAACCCGATGCCCTTGGTGGCCTCCAAGCCCAAGCAGCCGACCCACAGCGACTTGCCCGGTCCGTGGACTCCCTCGAGGCCGGTAACGAGCCCACCGGCGCTGCGCTGTAGCCGGATACGGCCGCCCACGACGCGCGCCTGCACCGGCAAGCGATTGGAAACGATGATCGTACGTCCCGTGTTGGCCGTCATCAGAAAATCTCGTCCCAGGTCGGGCTCAATCGCACCGCGCAGTTGATGATGCCGAGCATCCTGTAAGTCTGAGGAAAGTTTCCCCTCAGCTCGCCGGTCGCGGGATCGATGTCCTCGGACAGCAAGCCCGAGCTGCAACGCGAGCCTAGTACGACCAGGCCTACGTTTCCACCAAAGGCAAACCTTCGGCTCGGGTTCGCCGGCGGAATCCGTTAAACTTGCGCCCCTGCACGGGGCGATACGGCATGCGTTACTGGTTGGTCAAATCGGAACCCGCGTCCTACTCCTGGGATCAGTTCGTCACCGACGGGGAAACCGATTGGGATGGCGTGCGTAACTATCAGGCACGAAATAATTTACGCTCGATGGAGGCTGGAGATCGCGTTCTCTTCTATCACAGCGTAAGCGAAAAGGCCGTGGTGGGTACGGCCCGCGTCAGCGCGCAAGCGTTTCAAGACCCGACGACGGATGACCCGCGCTGGCTAGCGGTCGCTCTGGTACCGCTCGAACCGGTCCTGCCACCGGTAACATTGGAGCAGATCAAGGGCGACAAGCGCCTGCAGGATGTCGCGCTCGTTCGGCAAAACCGCCTCTCTGTCGTCGAACTGTGCCGCCGCGAGTTCGAGGCCATCCTGTCTCTGTCCGGCCGTTGACCTCTAGCGCCGACAGCAGCAGCACGATCGCGGGTTATCCGGCACGTGAGATCTCCGTCGACTGCCCTCTGCCAGAGCCGTGTCGGACCGTCGCTCTACCGCTACGAACCGTCGCGGCACTCGAGGACATGGTGGACCGTGAGCGCCTGTTGCGCGACGCCGAGGTCCCAGAGCCGCCCTACTGGGCACTCGTATGGATCGGTGCCCGGGCCATCGCCGGGCGTTTGCTCGAGGACCCCCCGCCGCCTGATGCGCGCGTGCTCGACCTCGGCTGCGGACTCGGACTGTCGGGAGTCGCGGCCGGCCTCGGCGGCGCCTTCGTGTTGTTCGCAGATATCGCCGCCGAAGCGCTCGCTTTTGCGGAAACAAACGCCCGCCTTCATCGCCTGCCGCGTTACTCCATCAGACGCGTCGACTTCGCCCGCGACCGACTCGGCGAACGCTTCGATCTCATTCTCGCGGCGGACATCGTCTACCGGCCGGACCACTATCGCCCTTTGGCCGACTTTCTCGACCGTCACTTGACACCCGGCGGCCGCATCCTGCTTACCGAGAGCCTGCGGGCCGACGCGCGCGCCGCGCTCAGCATGCTCGCCGATCGGGGCTTTCGCGATCGCTGCGAGGCGATCTGGGTGGAAGAAGAGGGACGGCGCGAGCGTACCTGGCTGCATTCGCTCGAGCGCCAGGCGACGGTGTCAGACGAAGGCCGAAGCTAGCAGTCTGCTGAGGTCGAGGACCATCGCGTAGCCAAGCAAGGCCAGCAGAAGGAACAGTCCGGCGACGTTCGCCGACAGGTGCAGACGCGCGGCCCGACCGCCGCAGATTTCGGCCAGGCAAAGCAGGGCCTTGCCGCCGTCGAGCGGCGGAAGCGGCAGCAAGTTGAGAACCGCCAAGTTCACGCTCATGACGATGGCGAACTGCATCGCCGCAACAACATCGGTGCCGACGAAGTCCGAGCCTTCAGCGACCACGCCGAGGATGCCCGAAATCTCACCCTGGCCGCTGGCCGCGAGAGGAACCGCCCTGAGCGCCGCCTTGAGCGCGGCTTCGAGCTGGGCCAATGGCAGATCGACGAGCCCCTGCCAAGACAACAAACCGGAGAGCGCATTGAAGAAGGAGAACATCAGCACCGCAAGCAGCAGGTTGGCCGCCGGTCCTCCCAAGGCAAAAAGCAGGCGCCGAGAGGCGTCGTGCGAGAAAAAACGCTCGGGATCCTCGGCCTCGGGCAGCACGTAACCACCGAGCGGAAACACCGACAGGCGATATTCCGTACTTGCGCGCCGCACGGAAATCAGAGCCGGACCGAAGCCGATCGAAAAGCGGGCGACCGGCAGACCGACCATCTTGGCGACCAGGAAGTGGCCGAGTTCGTGGACGAGAACTAGCGCCCCGACAATGGCAAGGACCAACAAATAGCTCATCGGTTCGGACCATCATGATGGTCCGAACCGCGAGTTGTAGGAACCCGTTGGCGCGCAGAGACGTCCTCGGTGCACCGAGCGGCGGCCCTGTCTTCCCCCGAATGGGGGTATGCTTGCACCGCGAGATGGCGGCGCGACCGGGGGTTAAGCGACCGACGCTAGCCTGCCGATGCGGGGGCTGTCATCGACCGACGAGCAAGCCGGCGGGACTGCTCGCGGGCTAACGAGCGGGCAGAGTCGCTCGCTCCCGGCCAGCGCCGCCAGCGAGACCGGCGGCCAGGGCCTCCGATACCACGCCCACGAAACTGACGAACAAGAACAACAACACGACCGCGAGAAACGCAGTCAACGCTAGGTAGCCAACGCCGCAACAAGTGCTGTAAATGGCGGTTGTAAGGCTGCTCATCTCCGTCCCCTCCTTGGCTCGTGGCTTTCTGTTTTGGGCGTCTTCAGGGCAAGCCCAAAACGTGCCGGTCGCAGAGAGGCTGAGAGACGGAGCGTTTGATGGGTTTCTGGAAGC
>CAZJCO010000156.1:0-7015 GCA_964544375.1 uncultured Myxococcales bacterium | reverse complement strand
GCCGGATGCGGCTCAGTAGCCCTCCACCTTCGAAACGATCTCGTTCATGATTTCGCGGGTGCCGCCGCCGATCGGGTAGAGCCGCGCGTCGCGGTAGAGACGCTCGACGACGTACTCGCGCATGTAGCCGTAGCCGCCGTGAATCTGCACCGCCTGATCGGTGACGAACGAGCACATGTCGGTAGCCGTGTTCTTGGCCATCGCGGCCAGCGACGGACGCGCATCACCGTCGAGGAAACGGATGATGCACTCGCCGGTCAGCGCACGGGCTGCAGCAATTCGCGTGGCCATATCCGCGAGTTTGTGCCGGATCACTTGGAACCCCGATAGCGTCTTGTCGAAGGCGGTCCGCTCGCGCGCGTACGCGATCGACTCTTGATACGCCAATTCGGCGATCGTGACACACTGGCCGGCAAGCATCAGGCGTTCCGTCACGAAGTTCGCCATGATCGCAGCAAAGCCGGCGCCCTCCGCGCCGATCAAGTTCTCCGCCGGAACTCGGCAATCTTCGAAGCTGAGCTCCGCGGTATCGCTGGCCCACCAACCCATCTTGTCGAGCTTGCGCGACACCTCGAAACCCGGTGTTCCGCGTTCGATCACCAGCATGGAGATGCCGGCGTGTTTTTCTCCGCCCGTCCGCACCGCGGTCGTAACAAAATCGGCGCGACAACCCGAGGTAATGAACGTCTTGGAGCCGTTGACGACATAACTGTCACCGTCGCGCACGGCCCGCGTACGCAGCGAGGCGACATCGCTGCCGCCACCGGGCTCGGTAATGCCAAGCGCACAGATTTTTTCGCCGCGCAGAACCGGCCGGACGAAGCGATCCTTTTGCTCCTCGGTTCCAAAATGAATGATTGGTGGCAGCGCAATGCCGTGGCTGCCGAGCCCAACCACGGTCCCGACCGACTTGCCGGCAATCACCATTTCCTCTGCGGCAACCAGCGCGTGGCTCAGGTCGCCGCCACCACCGCCGACTTCTTCGGGGTAGCCGACGCCGCACAGCCCGGCATCGGCGATCCGGCGGTACATCTCACGGGGAAACTCACAGGCCTCCTCCCACTCGAGCGCGTGGGGCGCGATCTCTTTGGCCGCAAACCGCCGCGCCTGTTGGCGCAGCGCCCGGTGCTCTTCGGTCTCGAACAGATACTCGGCCATCTCGTCTCCTTCCCACCCTTATAACTAGAGTGGTGTTTTGCCTCGCCGCAGCCGCCGATGCCAGGGAACCGCTCGGTTTCTCCTTGCCCCCCGTCTGTGGGAAGCAGCCGTAAGCTTAGCAAGCCCGTTTGGTCCGTGCGGGGAGCCTGTTTCGACAGGAACCCGTGGGCTGATTCTCGGGTCACCGCACGGGTACACGTGCGGCCCAAGCGTCAAGCGTGGCCCGACCGTGGGAGGATCTTGTCATGACCCAGCTGCCATCGCGCGCTCAGCGCATCCCGGCACGATTTCGTGCCACCGTCGCCAGCTTCACGTTTTGGGCTTTCTTTTTGGCCCCGTTGGTCAGCGTCGTCGCCCCAGCAACGCCGGCGCTTGCACTCGACGTTGCTCCGAAGCTGATCATCTCGATCGCCAGCGGCTCGGGCACGACGATCTGCAATACCGACTGCACGACCTGCACGGTGGGCTCGGGCGAGTGCATCGATACGGTGCAAAACCAACTGCTGATGTGCCGGCCGATCGATACCGCGATTCCGATCACCGGTTGTCATTGGCAACTATTTTTCGACGGCAGCGCTCCCGGACTCGGACTGGTCAGCCAGCTACGCGCGGTCGATATCGCTCCGAACGGCAACTTGACACTCGTCGCCCTCAACGACGAAAACCTGCCAGGCGTCGGTACGCTGACGAAGAAAGACATCGGCGTGTACGTGCCAGACGATGTCACGTTGCCGTACGAATCGAACTTGCCCTATACCAGCGGCATGTTCGCGATGTACCTGAACGGCGATCTCACCCAACAAGACGAGACCACGAAACCTTGGGACGCGCTCGAACTTCTGCCCGACGGAACCTGCGAGACGGACATCACCTTGGGCCCTGGGGTTCAGTACTCTTGTCCGGTGCTGGGATCGCTCACGGCCGGGTCGGGCAGCGCTGGCCTTGGCGGGTTACATTTCCGCAACGAAGATCTCCTGCGCTGCACGCCGTCCGGTTTCGGTGCGACAGGTACGATTGAAGGCTGTACCTATTCGCTCTTGCTCGACGCTAGCAACATCAATGCCGATGTGAACGGTCCGGGCCAAGGGATCGGAACCGATATCGAAGCGATCGATCTCATCTCGTTCGATGCGGCAAGCATGTCAGGCGAGATGGTGTTCAAGAAGGGCTCGGGCAACCCGCCTGGATTTCCCTCGTACGATCCCAAGTTCGACTTACTGCTTTACAACGGTACCTTCGGCGCCGGACTTTGTGATCCGAGCGGAAGCGTCTGCGCGGGAGACGAGGACTGTCCGTCGGGCGAGACCTGCGATACCGGCTCCTGTTCGCTCGACTTGCTGCCGTGCGCAACCGATCAGGACTGCTCCGGCTCGGGCAACGTCTGCAACATCACGCGCTATCCCGCGGGTACCGTCTCCAAGTTCTTCGACGGCGTGTCGGTCGGACTTTCGGGACAGGCCCAAAAAATCGAAGCGTTCGCGATTGTTCCGGATATCGATAACGACGATGTCTTAGACGGTCTCGACAACTGCACGAATCCCAACGGCCAGCAAAACCTTTCGATCAAGCCGGCGCTGACCTTGAAAAAGATCAATACCGGTATCGTCGTCGGTAACGACGGTCTGGTACTAAAAGGAGAATTTCTGCTCGCCCCGGGCGACGACTTTTCCAACCTCAACCCGATCGTCACCGGAACTCGCATCATCGTCGAGGCGGGCGACGGAACCTCGCTGGTCGACGTGACGATTCCACCTGGCGCTTTCGACGATATCAGCGGCTGGAAGGAGAACGGGGCCGGTACCAAGTTCCTCTTTAAGGACAAGACCAAGCCCGCGACCAACAACGGCATCGCCAAGGTCATCGTCCAGGATCGGAGCAAGAAGGCCCCGCGCCAGGTGAAGATCAAGATCAAGGGCAAAGACGGCAACTACCCTGTACTTGCGGCGCACGTCCCGGTACGCGTGGTCGTCGTGATCGGCAGTGCGAGCGGCGGGCAGTGCTCGGAAACCGCGTTTACGCCCAGCGATTGCAAGTTCAACGGCAAGCAGGACACGCTGACGTGCAAGCAGTAGCTTTTCGTGGAGCGCGCTATCTTCTCGATGGCCACGGGCCCGGGCCGGTCGGGCTAGGCAAGGGTTAAGCGGTCTTGGCGGCGCCGGACTCGACGAGCCGGGAAATTTCGTCGTCGCTGTAACCCAGCTCGCGGAGCAATTCACCGGTGTGCTGGCCATGGACCGGCGGCGCTAGGCGGACGCTGCCGGGCGTACCGCGCAGATGAATCGGCAGACTCGTGACTTCGAGTGCGCCGAGTTTTGCGTGCTCGACCGTCGCGATCATCCGGTTGTGCCGCACCTGCGGATCCGAGGCGACCTCGGGAATCTCGTTTACCGGTGCCGCCAAGACGTCTGCCGCAATCAAGCGATCGATCAACTCTTCGCGCGTGAACGAGCGACAACGCTCGCTCATTTGACGGTCGAGTTCGTCTTGATTGGCTAGACGCGCCTCGATCGTCGCGAACTTTTCGTCGGTAACCCAATC
The DNA here is from genome assembly GCA_964544375.1 of uncultured Myxococcales bacterium. Classification (GTDB taxonomy): domain Bacteria; phylum Desulfobacterota; class Binatia; order UBA1149; family SPBQ01; genus CAZQYE01. Next base: position 3,319 of record CAZJCO010000156.1, on the reverse strand, counting down.
GACTTCGAGCGCTTGGCACAGGTTGCGGAAGAACTTCTGCGACGGGCACGTAACGCAAACCATGTGACCGTCGGATGTTGGGTAGATCCCCGACGGAGCGAAGTAGTGGCTGCGATTCCCCGTGCGCGGAGTGACCTCCCCGTTTAAAAAATAACCACCCAAGCCGCTACACTGTGCGTGCACCACCGCATCGATCAAGGCGATGTCGATGCGTTGGCCTTCGCCGCTCTGATCGCGGACGCGCAGTGCCGTAAGCACCCCCGAGCAAACAAGGAGAGAAGTCATCACGTCGACCAACGGAACGGTCACGCGTACCGGTGGACCGTCGGGCGGCCCGTTGAGTGAAATCAGTCCGGCGTATCCCTGCGCCAGGAAGTCGATACCGGGGCGCCCGGCATAGGGACCGTCCGGGCCGAACGCGGTAACACCGACCCAAATGATGTCATTGCGGTGCATTCGCACCTGTTCGTAGGCGAGCCCGAGTTTAGAAAGCGCCGGTTCGCGCACGTTGGTAACGACCACGTCGGCGCTCGCCGCCAGACGCGCGAAGGCTTTGGCCGCTTCGGGCTTGCCCAAATCGAGGACGATTCCTCGTTTATTGCGGTTGATGCTCAAGAACGGCGCACGCTCGCCTTCGCGCTCGGGGCCGAGGTGACGACTATCGTCGCCGTGGGGCGACTCGAGTTTGATGACGTCGGCGCCAAGGTCACCGAGCAAGGTTGCACCGTACGGCCCGGCCAGCATCGTTCCGATGTCGAGCACGCGGATCCCGGCCAGCGGCCCGGCCGGCAGGCTGCTTGTGCTCGCGCTTCCGCGTGCGCTCTTGCTTTCGCCTTGCCGCGACACGTTACTACTAAAGGATGGCCTTGGACGCCTTGAGTTCGCCGACATCTTCCCAGGAGTACCCGAGCGTCTCGACCAGTAGCAATTCCGTGTCCTGACCGAGTTCCGGGCCGAGGCTCCGCAATTCGCCCGGCGTCTTACTGAACCCCACCGGCAAGCCGCGTACCGTCACCTCGCGGTTCACCTCTCCGCAGTGAATCTTGCCGAAGTAGTCGTTGGCCCACGTCTGTTCGTCGGCTTCGAGTTCGGCAAAGTGGCGCACGTCGGTAGCGGTAAGACCGGCGGCGCCGAGCGGCTCGAGCCAGTCGGCAACGGGGCGAGCCGCAAAGATCTCATCGAGTGCAGCTACCAGGGCCTCGGCGTTTTCGCGGCGCGCTTCGGCCGTCGCAAAGCGCGAGTCCTCCGCGATCGCGTGGGCGCCAACGACATCGGCCAGAGCCTTCCAGCATTCGTCGCGATTCGGCACGCACAGCACGAACCACTTGTCGGCCGCACGGTAGGTGTTCCAAAGGGGATTCGCCGGCTGCCGGCGGGACTGTTGCTCGCGGTAGCGAGGATCGCCCGTCGCAAGGTACGGCTGCAGCGTTGGAGCCGCCATGAACAGTTGCGCGCCGTAGAGCGACGCGTCGAGGAACTGCCCGCGCCCGGTTTGCTCGCGCGCGTTGAGCGCGAGCATCACGCCGAGCGCCATCATCAACCCACCCATCGCGTCGCCTGAGCCCATGCCGAGGTAAATCGGCGGCTCGCCCGGCTCGCCGAGGCGCGCCATGACGCCGGTCAGCGCTTGCACCGTCATATCAAACGATGGTTTGGTAATCGTACCGAAGGGTCCGTAGCCGCTGCCGATCGCGTAGACCAAGCGCGGGTTGATCTTGCTCAACTCGTCGTACGAGCAGCCCCACTTGGCTAGCGCGCCCGTGCTGAGATTCGAAAGGAACACGTCGGAGTTCTCAACCAGGCGGTGCATGATCTCGCGGCCGGCCGGCTGGTTGAGATCGACCGCCATCGATTTCTTGTTGCGGTTGATGACGAGAAAATACTGGTTCCAATCACCGACGGGCAGCGCCTTGATCGTGCGCACGCCGCGTCCGAGGTCTCCGCCCTGCGGACGCTCGAAATGGATCACTTCGGCGCCTAGGTCGGCCAAGTGCTGTCCTGCCACCGGTCCCTGAAACCACATCGTGAGATCGATGACGCGGATTCCCTCGAGCGCTCCCGCCATTATCTTAGCCCCTCGTCGCCCGGATCATCCGGCGATAACTCCTTCGGCCGCCAGTTCCTTGACACGTTCGGCCGAGTACCCCAGCAGTTCGTGCAGCACCTCCGCCGAATGTTGTCCCAACCGCGGGGCGCCTTGGCGCATCGCCGCAGGGGTGTCGCTCATGAACACGGGGAAGCCGAGCATCGTCAGCGGTCCCAGGTTTGGGTCGTCGAGGTCGAGCAAATACCGGTTGGCGCGCGCGTCCGGATCCTTTTCCGGGTAGCTGTATTTTTCGATGATGTCCGCCGACATCTGGCGCTCGGCAAAGACGTCGCGCCAATGGTCGGCCGACTTCTTTGCAAAGGCCTCCTCGAACAGGGCGATCAACTCGAGTCGGTTCTGCTCGCAACGTTTCTCGTGGCTGTTGAAACGTTCGTCGTCGGGATCGAGACCGGTGATTTCAGCGAGCGCCGGCCACCAGCGGTCCGTGTTGGGCATCGTCAGCGTCACCCAGCGTCCATCGGCTGCGCGGTAGAGCGTGCCGCTCATAGGATTGCCGGCGTCCAGACGCGAAACCGGGTGCAAGAAGCGCTCGCCGCCGATCGCGAGATAGGCTTGCAGGTCCAGGCTCGCTCCGTACATGTTGCCTCCGAGCAAGGAGGCGTCGACGCGTTGTCCCTCGCCGCTGCGGCGTCGGTGAAACAGCGCCGTCGCCACGCCGAAAGCGAGCATCACCGTAGTATACATCTGGCCGTGGCCGGGAAAGAGCGGCGGCCGTTCGGGCTGGGGCAGAATGCCCATCATGCCGGTATGCGCGGCCGCCAGTTCGTCGAGCGCCGGAAGTTCGGTGTCGGGTCCTTTGGGACCGAAACCGCTTCCCTGCGCGAAGACCAAGCGCGGGTTGGCGGCCGAAAGCGTCGCCTCGTCCAAACCGCGTTCGGCCAGCCACGCCGGCGCGCGGTCGGTGACGACGGCATCGGCCTTGGCCAACAGTTCGCCGAGTGCCGCGCGGCCGCGCTCCTCGTCGAGGTCGATCGCCAGGCTGCGTTTGTTTCGGTTGGCCAGTTCGAAGCGCCAGTTGAAGGTTCCCGGCTCGTGCGGCTCGTCGCCGCCGTAAATGCTTTGGCGCGAGTCGCCGCCAGGATCGTCGATGCGCACGACATAGGCGCCGAAGTCTCCGAGCACGGCCGCCGCCAGAGAAGCCCAACATTCGGTCGTCAGATCGACGACGAGGATTTCTTCGAGAGCCGCGCTCACTGCTGCTGCGCGACGGGG
>CAZJCO010000155.1:0-7054 GCA_964544375.1 uncultured Myxococcales bacterium | reverse complement strand
GCCGACATCTTGCCCGCCATCGTGAGGGGGGCGGGGACAAGCTGCAAACGCGCGGCATGGATCATGCGACCCTTGGAGCCGGTACGGCCCGGCCTTTCGTCCTCGCTCCTGCTAGTTGCGGCGGAGTCAGCCGCCGATCCGATACATCTCGATCTTCTTGCCGTCGGGGGCCGCGCGGCGCTGTTCGGCGCGCAGTTCGGAGTAGCGGTCCGTGCGCCGATTCCACACCTCGGTCAAGCGGTCCCGTAGCTGGGACTCCGAGGCGCCGCCGCGCAGCAATTCGCGAATATCGGTCCCGCCTTCCGCGAACAGGCAAGTGACCAGTTTGCCATCGCTCGAAAGTCTCAGGCGGGTGCAGTCTTGGCAAAATGGTGCGGTGACCGAAGAAACGATGCCGACTTCTCCGCCGCCCGGCACGCAACGGTAGCGGCGGGCGACTTCTCCACGGTAGGCGGGCTCGATGGGCTGCAAACGAAATTCCGTTTCCAGTCGATCGAGGATCTCGCGCGCGGGAACGACGTGTTCCGGCGACCAGCCGTTCATCGTACCGACGTCCATGTATTCGATGAATCGAATCACTGCGCCGGTTCCCCCAAAAGTGCGGACGATGTCTGGTAGAGAAGCGTCGTTGATGCCGCGGACGACGACGCAGTTGATCTTGAGCGGCATCAGACCGGCAGCGAGGGCGGCCTCGATGCCTTCGAGGACACGCTCGGGACCTTCGTCGCGGCCGCTGAGTCGGCGGAAGGCGTCGGCGTCGAGACTGTCGAGACTTACCGTCACGCGGCGCAGGCCGGCGTCGGCCAACGGCCGGGCTTGTTCGTCCAACAGCGTGCCGTTCGTCGTCAGAGCGATGTCCTCGAGACCGTCGACCGCAGCGAGCTGTCCCACCAGAGATCTCAGGTCTCGACGCAACAAAGGCTCGCCCCCGGTGATGCGAACCTTGCGAACGCCGAGCGAGACGGCCGCACGCACGACACGGACGATTTCCTCGTAGCTCAGTAGCTCCGGGCGCGAGAGAAAAGTGTGCTTCTCGCCGAAGATTTCGGCGGGCATGCAGTAGGGGCAGCGGAAATTGCATCGGTCGGTGACCGAGATCCGCAGATCTCTGAGCGGTCGTCCGAGACGATCGGCGCTGATGACCGAGTGTTGCTGCATCCGATTCGACGCGGCGTGCCAGCCGCCGCGTCGCCGACCAAGGTACTGGCCCGACCGAGCATCCGCAAGCGCTTGCCGCGCTGCGGCGAGCGACCGGGGGCGTGGCCGATTGATTTTCGCTTTTTCTCCGGCTTAGCTGCTCCGTTTCGTCGGACCGCAGAAGGGGGCCCGATGGGGGAGGCTAGCCGTTGGACATCTACGATCGCTCGTTGGCACATCACCGCGAGATGCGGGGGAAACTCGAAGTGCGTTCGCGCATGCGCATCGAGTCGACCGACGATCTCGCGATCGCTTATACCCCTGGGGTGGCACGACCTTGCCAAGCGATCGCGGCCGATCCCCTGCGGGTCTGGGACCTGACCTGGCGTGGCAGGACGGTGGCGGTGGTTTCGGACGGATCGGCGGTTCTCGGGCTCGGCGACATCGGCCCCACGGCTGCCCTGCCGGTAATGGAAGGCAAGGCCGTTCTCTTCAAGCAATTCGCCGGAATCGATGCGGTGCCGGTGGTCCTCGATGAGCGCGACCCCGACGAAATCGTGCGTATCGTCAAAGCGATTGCGCCGACCTACGGCGGCATCAATCTCGAAGACATCTCGGCGCCTCGCTGCTTTGCCATCGAAGAAGCGCTGCGCGACATCGGTATTCCCGTGCTTCACGACGACCAAGACGGTACCGCGATCGTGTTGCTCGCGGCAATGATAAACGCCGCGCAGGTAAAACGGACGACGCTCGGACAACTCTCTGTCGTGATCAGCGGTGCCGGCGCAGCCGGCCGCGCGATCACGCACTTGCTCAAGTGCAAGGACCAGGACGAACGCTGCATTCCGGTGGGCAAAATCCGTGTCTGCGATTCGCGCGGCATCTTGTATCCGGGCCGCGATGGCGACGGCCCGGTCAAGCGTGACCTCGCGGAGTTGACCAATTCCGAAGGCCAGCGGGGAACCTTGCGCGATGCTCTTGCCGGTGCCGATGTGTTTGTGGGCGTCAGCAGGGGAGAGCTGCTCGGCGCCGAAGAAGTCCGTGCGATGGCTCCCGAACCGATCATTTTTGCGATGGCCAATCCGACACCCGAGATATCTCCCGGCGAAGCCGAGCGCGGTGGAGCTTTCATCGTCGGAACCGGCCGCAGCGACTACCCGAATCAGATCAACAACGTGTTGGCCTTTCCCGGACTCTTCCGTGGAGCCTTGGCCGCGCGTGCGCGTCGCTTTACCAATACGATGAAGTTCGCTGCCGTCGAGGCAATTGCCGATTGCGTCGAGGAACCCACGCAGCACCATATCCTTCCTCCACCCTTTGATTTGTCGGTTTCCGTCAAGGTGGCCGAGGCCGTGGCGACGGCCGCGCGCGAGGCCGCCGTGTGTTATGAGCGCCCCGAAGAAGTGCTACCGGCCGAGTAACGACTCGAGGCCACGGAGCAATTGATCGGCGGGCGACGGTTGCTCCGGTGGCGACTCGGCGGCTTGTGGCGGTGGTGCCGTTTGCGGCTCTAGCTTGTCGCTGGGGGATGCGGGTTGTCCGTCGGAAGCTTTCTGCTTCTCCGTTTCCGGGTCCGAGGGAATGCTCGGCGGACGGCCGAGGATGCTTTCGATGACGCCTTCGGCTAAGGCGCGTTCGACGCGCTGGCGTATGAAGGTGATATCGGGCTGTACCGAGAGGGCCGGGGCCCTGCCGCGAATCCGCAGCGGCAGCGACAGGCGGTTGGTTCCGGCGGCGAGCAAACGCAGCGCCGAAACGGATGCGACGAGGTCCGAGGTCAGGGATTGTGACGCCTCCAGCGTTCCGCGGACGTCGATCCAGCCGTCGAGGCCGATTTCGCCGCGCCCGAGCAGCATGTAATCGGACGCGCCCACACTGATATCGTCACTGATCAGGGTGCCTTTGGCGATCGTGAAGCGGCTGCGTAGTTCCTGAAAACGGGTTTCGCCAATCCGAAAGACTTCGGGGTAGCCGTCCGACATTGTCGGCGACAGCAATGCCGACAGTCCCGAGATCTTTGTGATTTTCTGCAATGCCGAACCGGCGAGGTTGACGTCGTGCAGGGTGCCGTCGCGAAGCACTAGGCTGCCACCGCCGACGAGGCTGTCGCGCAGCTGCGGCCAGGCTCCGACGGTTCCCGCCAGCGAGAGATCGGCGTCGAGCCGCCCTTCGAGCGGAGAGTTCGCGCCCAGACGCTGCGACAACAGCTCGGCGACGGCGAGTTCGTCCAAGTGTGCTTTGCAGTTGAATCCCGCGGGCGCCGAATCGCTGGGATCGTAAACTCCTTCGGCGGAGATCGTGCCGCCCAAGGTCCTGGCACTGAGCGGGTCGAAGATCAGACGGCCGGACTCGATGCGCAGCATGGCCGACGGTTTGGTCAACGCGAGCGATCCGAGCCTGCCGGACTCGGCTGCGACGCGGGCCCGCGCGCGCAAACCTTCGCCGGCGACTACACGCATGAGTCCAGAAAGAGAGAAGCCTGCGAAGGTGAACGAGTCGTTGGATCTTTTGCCGTCGCCCTCGAGTCCTAGCGCCGAAGACGAAAGGCGTTCGGCGGCGAGATTGAAGACGACGGTCGGATCCGAGAAGTCCGAGATGGTAGCGTCCGCTCGTAGGGCAGAGCCCCCGAGGCGAAACTCGCTAGGGGGTAGCCGAAGCGTGTGGCCTTCAGCGCGAATGGCGGCCGACAGGTCGCTCAGCGGAGGTAAGTCCGCCGGCGCGGCGCCGGCTTGTTCGAGTTCGATGCTTCCGTCGAGCGCGTAGCCGCCGCCGCGATCCTGCGTCACGGTCAACTCCGCACTCGCCGCGCCGGATAAGGACATGTCGGCCAGCTTGGGGTTGAGCCTGGTGAGCTCGGCCAATGCGAGACGAGCCACGGAAATCGACAGCTCGCCTCCTCCGCGACCGTCGCTCAGCGTGCCTTGGACGATCGATTCGATCGGACCGATGCGAAGAATCGCCGGTTGGACGCGGACGCCGGTTTCTCGGTCCGCTGAGACCGTCAGGTCGGCCATCAGCGCTACCCCGGCAGCTTTGGCGAGCAGGGGCGGGTAGTCGACGCGGGTGGCGCCTGCTTTTACCGTCGCATGCGCCCGCAGCCTCGAACTCGTCGCTTTTAGTGTTGCGTCGAGGTCAAGCGGACCGGTGCCGGCGATCCTGCCGGCCAAGGGAATTGGCAGTGCGGCGAGAACCGCCTCGAGCTTGGCGCTGCTCAGCTCGATTTCCAATAGCAGCGTTGGCGGCTCGCCGTCGCGTGAAAAGAGTTGCTCGATCTTGCCGCGAGCGTGCAGATCTTGACCGTCAGAAAACATTCGAGCGTCGAGTTGGAACTGTGGAGTGCGACCGGCGGAGACGTCGCGCGCGGAGAAGTCGAGTCGATCGACGACCCACTGTCTTTCGGGTTCGAAGCTTCGGTCGACAATCCGTACCGATGCCTGAGCGACGCGGACGAACGCGGCGACCGCCGCGAGTGCTTCACCGTTTCCGTCGGGCGCGTCGCGCGGCTCCGGCAGCTCGGCGCCGGCCTGCTCCGCGGTGGCTGCCTGCGCCTTGGAAAGGCTGGCGATGTTCCAGCCTTGGTTGCTGCGGACCAGCGTTAAACTGGGCCGATCGAGTTCGATACGCCGAACGGAAATGCGCCCAAAAACGGCGGGGAGCAGGTTGACCACGATCTCGAGTGAAGGAATGCGAAGAAAACTGCCGCTGCCGAAACCGGGGTCTTCGGCTACACGCAGGTTACGGACGGCGACGGAGAGACCGCCGCGTAGCGAGAGGCCGACCTCGTCAAAAGCAATCGACCGGCCCAGCTGCCGGGACATGCTCGCGGCGATGACGTCACGATTGCGGTTGGCGAACGCGTTGAGATTTCGCGCCGCCCAGAGGAAGGCCGCAAGCAACAAAGCGAGTATGCCGAGGGCGACGACGGTTTTTTTCATGGATCGACGGGGCCGCCGTCGGCGACGGCCGGGCTCCAGAAGCAAGTTGGCACAGCCGCCGCTTTGGGCAAAGCCGCTCGCGCCAGCCGCGGGATAAGAAATCGCTTGACAGGCCGCAGCCGTTTGCTAATATAGGAACCGAAATTCCGGTTCTGGTTTGCCGCCGAATCCGTCCGTCCTCGATTTTTACGCAATCCTGCCGCCGGTGCCCAAGAAATGAACGCCGTTGCCGCCAAACAACCCGACGCGCTGCTGCGCTGGATCCGACCGCCTCAGCAGGCGCGCACGCGAAAGAGCCTCTCGCGTCTGCTCGATGCGGCCGAATCGTTGGTGGCCGAGCAAGGCTTCGACGAGACCTCGATCGCCGAGATCGCGCGGCGGGCGCAGTCTTCGGTCGGCGGGTTCTACCGCCGCTTTCGAGACAAAGAGGGCCTGCTTCACGCCTTGCACGAGCGCTTCTGCGAGGAAGCCGAGGCCACCGCCGACGACGCCCTCAACCCAGTGCGCTGGCAGGGAGCGAGCGCGTCGCAAATCATCGAGGCCTTCATCGCTTTCATCGTCGACATCTACCGCGAAAAGCGTGGTTTGTTGCTCGTTTTCTTCGTCCGCGCGGCGCTCGACGAGACGGTACGCGAGCGCACCGAGGGGTTGATCGCTTATCTTACCGAAGGAGTGGCCGCGCTGCTCGGCGAACGCCGCATAGAGCTCGGCCACCCGGACCCCGCGACGGCGGCCTCCTTCGGCCTGCGCGTCATCTTGGGCACGCTTACGAGTTCCATTCAGTTGCAATCGAAGGATTTCGGGCTCGACGATCCGCGTCTTTCCGACGAGCTGGCCCGAGTGTTCAACAGTTATCTTTGCGTACGCAGCGGGGCGCCGGCCTGAAGCGGCGGCCGCGCAATAGAGGAGGCAAGAAATCAATGACAGCAATGAGCCGGCTGGAGGCGAAGCAGCCCGTCGAGACCTTTCAGGTCAAACAGGACATTTCCTACAACTGGGAGTACGACTCGAGCCGCGAGCGCCTGATGCGACTCTACGAGAACGCCAAGCGCGACCAGTGGAACTCGACCGAGCGCCTCGACTGGTCGGCCGACGTCGATCCGGAAGCCGAAATTCTTCCGGATGCCGGCATCGGCATCTTCGGCACGCCGATGTGGGAGGGTCTCGACGAGAAGCGTCGCAAACGACTCCGCCATGAGGCCTTGGCGTGGCAACTCTCGCAGTTCCTTCACGGCGAGCAGGGCGCCCTACTTGCCACCGCGCAGATCGTCGATACGGTGCCTTGGTACGAAGCGAAGCAGTACGGCGCGACGCAGGTGATGGACGAGGCCCGACACGTGGAGGTCTATCGAAAATTCCTGCAAGAGAAAGTCGAACACCACTATCCGATCAATCCGGAACTCAAGAAGCTGCTCGACTTGATCCTTTCCGACTCACGCTGGGACATGAAGTTTCTCGGTATGCAGATCATGGTCGAAGGGCTTGCACTGGCCGCGTTCGGCGTGATGCGCGATACCACCACCAGCACCCTGCTGCGCGATCTCACCGCTGCGGTGATGGAAGACGAAGCCCGCCACGTCGCCTTTGGCGTTCTCAGTTTGCGCGAGTTTTGCAGCGAAATGAGCGAAAAAGAGCGGGTCGAGCGCGAAGATTTCGTCTACGAGGCGTCCGTGCTGATGCGCGATCGCTTGATCAACCGCGAAGTGTGGGAACGCATGGGACTCGACGTCGATGCTTGCGTCGCGGCGACAATGCAGTCGCCTCTGGCGATCGAGTTCCGCCGGCGACTCTTTTCGAAGATTGTGCCGAACGTCAAGAGCCTCGGTTTGCTTTCCGACCGCCAGCGCGCGCGCTTTGCCGAACTCGGTATCCTCGAGTTCGAAGACAACACCACTTCTGATGTCGACCAGGACGCCGAGGAAGAACGTCGCATTCGCGGCGGAGAGGTCCAACTGTCCGCCTGAAGCCGAAGCTAGGGCCGC
>CAZJCO010000154.1:0-7075 GCA_964544375.1 uncultured Myxococcales bacterium | reverse complement strand
AGTATCGAAGACTTCTATCTGGTGAAGTACCCGGAGATCGCGGCTACGAAACGCCCACAGCTCGATCGCTTGATTGCTGCCGGCCGAAGCATCTACAACTTGATCACCTACCCCGAGATGAATGTTACCTGGCGTAGTTATCCGGACAACATTGGTCACAAGAACTTCCCCGGCTGTTTCCGCTGTCATGCCGGCGATCACGTGGACGACAACGGGCGCGCTATCAGTCACCGCTGTTCGACCTGCCACACGTTCCTTGAGCCAGTGAAGAGCGTATTGGCCGACGAGTCAGCCTCCCTGATCCGCGCCGGAGAGTTTGTGCATCCCATTCAGCTCGAGGGAAAACACGCCGAGCTGCCGTGCAGCTCCTGTCACGACGGAGGGATGGCGCCCGACAAGAGTTGTGAGGGCTGCCACGTGCTACAGGCAGGCTTCCGGGCCGGTGAGGTGGACGCGCTGGCCGCCTTCGGTATCGAAGAGGACGCGATGGACGGCTTGGTCGATTGCGACGAATGTCATGACCTCTCGCGTCCGACCGAGGCCAAGGTCATCGATGAGGCGTGCTTCGAGTGCCACGAAGAGCCCGAGTATGAAGCGATGGCGTCGCAGTGGATGAAGGAAGTAGACGCCTTGTTCACCGAAGCCGCGGAGGACGCAGATCTTTCCGAAAAGACGGTACTCGATTTGCTACGCCGGATCGGGCCGGCGCACAACATCGAAGCATCGCGGAAGATCCTGACCACTCTGGTAGCGAACGGGGAGGTTTCCGCCGAGGGCGAGTAGGGAGACCTCGATCAGCTCTGGCGCTCTTCCATCTGGCGCAACTTGATGTAGCCGATGATGACCAACAGAATCATCAAGGCGATCGAGACGAAGGTGCCTTTGCGCCGGAAGCCGTACTCTTCTTCGGCCTTGCTCGACAGGTCCTCGAGCTTCTTCGTTGCGACCTTGCCGGGTTCGGTGGCCTCGCGGAAGTCGCTCAAATTAAAGGCGTGGATGAAGGAACGCGCCTTCTTGAGCGAGTCGTTCAGCTCGTTGAGCTGTTGGGACATCGGTTCCACATCGAGTCCTCGTTTCGCAAGTTCCTCGATATAACCCTCGTAGTGTTCGTCGGCCTCGACGAATTCGACGATCGTTTCGTGAAAGTAGTCCGCGGTCGCCACGCAGTCGGGGTTGTCCTTTGCGTACTCGGCGTGGCAGTCGGCACAGAGGCCGCCGGCCTTTGTGCTCAACATGTCGTCGCTGGTCTTCTGGATCGCGTGCTTGCCGTGGCAGGTATCGCATTCCGGCCAGCCGTGTTCGGCAAAGACCTGCTTGTGACGGCTGCCGTCGAACAGCATCCCGTTGCCCGCGTGACAGGTTCGACAAATCTGCGAGACGCTTGCGACTTCCGGCGGCATCGCCGAATGATTGCCGTGGCAGTCGTTACACGCGGCGGCGCCGACGTCGCCGCGCTCGAGCAGCGCCTTGCCATGTACGCTCTTGCGGTATTCGGCGAGCTGCGTGGTCGGCAGTGGGCTGCCATCGGCTCGCTTGAACCCCTTCATGTGCTCGGCATCGGCGTGGCATTTGCCGCAGGTAGCGGGAACATTTTTGGGGTAGACGTGGGACTCGGGACTGTCGGCGTTTTGAATGTCGTGGGTCCCGTGACAGCTCACGCACTGGGCCGCGCGAGAATCTCCGTCTCCGAGTAATACCTTACCGTGCTGGCTCTCCTTGTACTTGGCAACCTGATCGGTCGGGAGATGCGGGTTGAACTGCCGCATGAAGGACGAGTCGCTATGGCAGCGGCCGCAGAATTCGGGGATCCAACTGCGGTCGCGTCGCCGGTCGGCGTGCTTGCGCGGCCAGCTTTTCGGAAAATCGTGATCCATGAATTCCGTGCGGTCTCCGCCGTGGCAGCCGGAGCAGGCCAGGCCGGAGCGAAAGTGTACGTTACTGACGTACGCCTTGAGGTTCAGGTACGGCGGTGAGCCGCTTTTCTCCGGATCGGTTGAAAAGAGTTGCTCGGGATCCTGGAAGTCCGCGTCGCTGTGGCACAGCATGCAGTAGTCCTGCATCGCGAGTTCGAACTTCTGGTTCGACAGGTTCAGCGAGATCAAGGTCTTTAGGTGATCGGCGGAGCTAATCCACTCGTCCTCGACCGCCTGAGCCGTGAGTTTCTTCGCGTGGCTCGACAGCTTGTCGAAGTACGCTCGTTCCTGCTCGCTGAGGATCGGACTGCCGTCTTTTGCCTTCGCTCCTAGCATCTTTGCGAGAGGCTGAGGTACTTCGTAGGGAGTCAGCGCCGGGGGCTCCGCTGGATTCGCCCCGGCCGAAGGCGCGCCGATCAAGAACACGCACGATAAGATCACGAGATAACGGAGCATCATCGCCCACCTCCTGCGGCGGCCTGAGATCGTCCGAAGATCAGGGTTCCCGCCACCCCCAAGACCGAGACCGCAAGCGAGACGGCCCAGGCAAGCAGGAACGACATGCCGGCAAAGCCGTGGAGTGCCGCCAGAACGGCGGTCGCGATTGTGAACACGAACCAGCGGTGCTGGTAGACCACCGCTCGGATCGCCGTGATCACGGCGGTCAGGCCGAGCAGCCACCAGGCGCAGGTGTTGGCGATCACCGGTAGCGACTCCGCTTCCGAGGCGCCCGCAACGGCGCCGATATCCCATGCCTTGAGGGTTAGAAAGGAGATGAAGAGAATCGCCGAGAATCCGTAGTCGCTAAACGCCGGTGAGGGTTCGTTCCGCCTCGCCTTGGTATCGAGCCACGGAATGATCGCCCAGGTGCCCATCAGGATCGACACGACGAACAGGCAGAGCTGCGGTCCCTCGAGGCCGAACAAGTGGGGAGGGAACTCCTTGAGCAACTGGTAGATCCACAGGAAATACCATTCTGGTTTGATGCCGGGGTAGGCCGGTGCGAGCGGGTTGGCCTTTTGCCCCAGTTCCCACTCGACGCCGGGGACGCCGGGACCGTAGGGGAGGAAGGTGGCGAGCAGGAGCAGCAGCACCAAACAGGACAGCCAGAGAAGCAGGTCTCGTACGGCGAAGTTTGGAAAGAAGCGCATCCCGCGGGGCGCGGTTTGCTCTTCGATCGGCGGAGCCATCCCTTGGCGCTGGATGAACAAGAGGTGCATGCCGATCAGCGCGACAGCCGAGAGAGGCAGCACGACGATGTGCAGCGCAAAGAAACGGTAGAGCGTATTGATCGTGACGTCGGGACCGCCGCGCATTACTTGAAGCAACCACTCGCCGATTCCCGGAACCGACTTTACCGAATCCGTTCCCACCGAGGTGGCGAAGAAAGCCAGCTCGTTCCAGGGCAAGAGATAGCCCGAAAAGCCGAATCCCAAGGCGACGGCGAACAACCCGTAACCGACGACCCAGGTCAGCTCTCGCGGAGGGCGGTAGGCCTTGAGCAGCATCGTGCTGAACATGTGCACTACCAGACAGACGATCATCAGGTGGGCGCTCCAGCAGTGGACCGAGCGGATCAACCAACCAAACGGAACCTTGGTCGTGATGTAGCGAATGCTTTCGTATGAGGTCGTGGCTCCGGGCTGGTAGTAGACCAGCAGCAGCAGGCCGCTGGTGATCTGGACCGTGAAGAAGAACAGGGTTGCGCCGCCGAGAAAGTACCAGACCATCGAGTGAACCCCGATCGGTACCTCTTTATGCCTCATGAACTCGATCAGCGGTGTGATGGTGAAGCGCTCATCAACCCAGTTGAAGAGACCTGCCGATATGCCTGCGCGTTTCATGCCGTCTCCTTTACGACGACCTTGAGTCCCTTTTCGTCCTCTTCGGTGACGTACTGGGGAAGCGGTCGGGGTGGGGGGCCGGAGATGACTCGCCCGTCAAGATCGAAACGCCCATTATGGCATGCACACCACACCAAAGACTCTCCCGGAACGTACTGAACGGTACAGCCCTCGTGCGTGCACTTGCCGCTCAGCGCGCGGTACTTTTGGTTCGCATCGCGCAGTACGATGATCCGCTTTCCTTGGTCGGAAAGGATGACGAACTGGTCGCGTTCGATAGCCGCCAGCTCTTGCCGCGTGAGGCGAATCGGTCCGCTCGGACCAGTGGCCGGCAGCGGCCTCAGGTAGTTCAGAATCGGATACAGCACGGTTGCCAGCCAACCCAGCACCGTGGTTCCCAGTAGCAGGTCCAGGAAGGTCCTGCGTGTCGGCTTCGGCTCGACGATTCCTTCGGTCATGGCTCCTCCCGCAAGCCCATAATGTAAACGCTACTACTACTACATCAAGTCAAACTAAAGCAACCCTTACGTGCAACTTTTGTTTGAGGGTGTGAACAAAAGCAAAGTAGCGAAAATATCAGGAAAAGTTTCTGGTACCGTACCGGCCTCACGGCCAAATCGTCAGTTTCGGCATTTTGAACGAGAGCTTATGCTAAGGCAACGACGCGTCGCGTTGCCCGGCTGGGGGGTACACTCCTGCCGGCGACCGCCACGCTCAGAAGCCTAGATTTGGCCGACTGTCGTCTTGCCGCGACGCCGCGTCGCGCCGCTCGCGGTCGCGGGCGGGCGGGGAGTGCCCGGTTAGCCAGGCGCGGTCCATCGGATAGACGACCGGATCGAAGATGACGAAGTAGAAGTGCCACACTAGAATTGCGCAGGTTGCCAGAATCGCTTCGTAAAAGTGGATGGCAGTGGCTAGGTCGCCGACCCACTTCGGCAACCAGGCCAGCAACAAATTCTCGTACCAGAGCATCAAGCCGGTTGCGACCATGACGATGGTTCCCCACCACAAGGCCAGGTATTCGAGCTTCTCCGGGTAGCCCACCGTTGCGGTCTTCGGCGGCGTCTTTCGGCGGCCGCGGAAGTAGGCGATGCGCTCGCCTAGTTCGACCAGGTCCCCCCGCCGGGGGACCATTTGTGCGATGCAGCGGCGAGCGCGCGAGTCGACGGCGAGGTGCAGGAGGTGGAAAACAAAGGCGGAGATCATGATGAGCGCGGCGGTGCGATGTGCCCAGCCACGAACGTCCAGTTCCGCCTCCCAGCGCAGCATCGGCGCCGCCCACCAACTTTCGGGAAACTTCAGCGCGAATCCCGTATAGGCCAGAACCGCGAAGGAGAAGACCAGGAGGCCGTGCGCGATGCGGAAGCCGGGGAGCATGCGAGGTTCCGCTTCATCTTCCAGTTGATCCGTATCTTGCTCGCGCCATCGGGGCTCGCTTCGGAGCTTTCGCAGGAAGTCGAGACCGTTGTGTAGAAGCATGGCGCCGACGGTTAGATAGATCAGCCAAAGATAGATCAGGCGTGCGTAGTAGACGGCCGGGTGGTTTGGATCCGATGGCAGCGCATGGACCGTTCCGATGGCAAAGCGCGCCCCGGCACCCGGATGGCAGGCGCCGCAAGTCTTGGCGAGGTTCGAAGGATGCACGTGAGAACGGGAATCGCTAGAGGGTTGGATGTCGTGAACGCCGTGGCACGAAGCGCAGTTGGCGACGGTCGGCCGTCCGGCGCGCGCTGCCAGACCGTGGTAGCTGTCTCGGTAAGTCTCGACACGCTCGCTCGGAATGCCGTACTTCTCGTTCAGACGTAAGTCTTGGTGACAGCGGCCGCAGGTCATCCGCGGGATGTTGGTTGCGTAGACCGGCGAGCTCTTTTCGTGCGGCGAGAGAATACGGTGTTCGCCGTGGCAGTCCGTGCACACGGGCGCCTCGCGCACTCCCTTTGCGACTGCGGTGCCGTGGACGCTCGCGGTAAACGCTTGCGCGATGTTCGCGTGACATTTGCCGCAGGTATTGGGGACGGTGAGGTGAAACACGCTCGAGCGCGGATCCGGGCCACGAAAGATGGCGTGGCTACCGTGACAGTCGACGCAGCTCGCCGCGGCGATGCCTTCGGCGACGCGCTGTGCGTGGACGCTCCTGCGATAAGCCGCGACGGGACGCGCGACGAGGATTCCGTACTTCTTTACCAGCTCCGGGTTGGAGTGGCAGGCGCCGCAGGTCTTGGGAAGATGCTTCGGATGCACCGGAGATTCTTCGTCCGAAGCCGGAAGAATTTCGTGTGGGTTGCCGTGACAGGAGCCGCATGCGGGCGCGTCGTCTCCCGCGCCGTTGCGGCGACCGAAGGCGTGTATGCTCTGTTCGTAGTCGACAGATGCGTCGTCGTGACAGTCGGCGCAGGCCGTCGTTACGATATCGTCGTGGGGATAGTCGTCGGCGCCTTCGTGGCAACCGTCGCATTCTAGGTCGGCGTGAATAGAAGCCGCCCAGGCGGCGCCGTCGAGCAGACTCAACTCGACGGTGCCGCCTGCATCGCCATCTTTAGCGTGGCAGTCGAGGCACTCGGCGGCCGGCGCTGCGGTGGGCAAAGTGCAGGCCGCAGCGAGCAAGACCGATAGCGCCGCTGCCAGCGGCCGGCTCCGCTTGCTAGGACGTCGCATGGGTCGCTGCCCCCTGCTCCACGCGAGACGACGGCAGTCGGGGGGTGCGTTGAGTCCCGCGAGTCGCGCCGTCGGCCGCTATTTGCCCAGACCGATCGCGTAATCGACCAGAGCTTCGATCTCCTCGGGGGAAAGCTTCTCGGCAAATCCCTTCATGATCAGGTCGCCGTCTTCTCCGGGTACGCCTTCGGAGGTACCCTTGATCATCCGGTCGCGGTCGAATTCGGCGCGCACGGCGGGATCGGTGAGATCCTTGATGCCCTTTTTCTTGCCGACCTTGGTGTCGCCTTTGCCGTCTTTGCCGTGGCAGATGGCGCACTTCTTGTTCCAAAGTTCTGCGGTGGCATCTGCAAAAGCCACCGCCGCGAGCGACGCGACCATTGCCGTCGCGATCAAAACTGCCGTAGTTGCTTGTCGTTTCCTCTTCATTTTCGCACCTCGCTCGTCTGCGTTGCGCTGTTTCTCGCTCGGCGCCTTACGGATCGTCTTGAAAGCTGGCGCCGTAGTATGGCATTGCACGTTTTGTGCCACATGTGTCGGCGGGCGCGCATGTTTCCGGCCGCAGGCTCGAACCGCCGACCGCGCGGCACTCGGTCCCGTTTTCCGATATATTCGGATCATGGGGTGAACCCGCTGAGCGGTGACGCATACGCACTACCCAAA